>JAYEFV010000370.1:0-2425 GCA_034658755.1 Thermodesulfobacteriota bacterium
ATTGAACAGACTCGACAGAATACGTGAAGCAGCAAGCCGCAAGAAGCTGGGAGCCAGTCTGCGTGAGTTTACAGACTGGGCCATAAAGGCGCGCTGCGTAATGCGCAAAGGTGAAATGTTGCGAATGGCCAGGCGCCGTGTAATTGGGCACCTGAACTATTACGCCATAACGGACAACTCGGAAAGGTGCAGCTACTACGTCTATCGTACGACACGGATTTTGCTCAAATGGCTTAACCGCAAGAGCCAGCGCAGGGCGTACACCTGGGCAAGCTTTAACCAGGCGTTGATCTGGGTAAAGTGGCCGAAACCGAGAATCCGCAAAGACCTGAACCCATGTCGTAGGGCGGAGGCATACTGAATGACGATCCGAGGAGCCGGATGTGGGAAAGCTGCTTGTCCGGTTCTGTGAGGGGCAGGAGAGCAACTGAGGTATGGAAGAGATTTTGTGGCACCGCCGCGAAAGCAGGCGGAAAACAGAGAAAACAAACGTCTTCCTACAGCCTTGGCAGGCTCCTGCCTACTCGAAAAGATAACCTGAATTTTTGACACTGAGCGTTCGTCATCAAGGCGGAGCAGAATAACTCCTCTGTGAAGACGGCCATCGCGATACACCATGTCGCCAAAATCCTTATCGTTTGTAATTAAAATCAAATTTTCTGAAGCCGCTTTTTGGATGATGTCTTAGTCATTCATACCTCTTGATTGTTCAAAGACAGAAAAAACTTCATGATTTTGGTGTCGCAACCAAGCCGCAACAGCAGGGCCTGTGCATTCATCCACGAGGAATCGCATTAAACAGACCCTTCCATTAAGGGCATAAAATCCGTGTTTTTGAGAAATTTGGTGGCAAATAGAAAGCAAGCCTGAATGTCTTCAATCTCAAGGCCTTTGTATTCATTTAAAATAGCATCCTCGGTTGTACCATGGGCCAGGAGATTAAGGATGAAATCAACGGTTAAACGGGTGCCTCGGATTACCGGTTTCCCCACCATGACTTTCGGATCTAAAACAATTCGATCCAGTAATTGTTTATCTTTCATAATGACAGTCTCCATTCTTTATTTTTGTTATCCGAGGTAATAATTTAATCCTAATATTTCCAGATAGCAACAATTTTTTAAACGTAACAATTTAGTCTTTTTTCGTAATTTACGTTCCGATAGCCTAAAAGATGGAAGGTCCAAAGCCAAGAATAGTCGTTATAACGCGCAGCTTGAGCGGTTTTGTTATTTTGGGAGTAGGCGGTTCATTATCAGCACCTATGGAAAGGAGGAAGTGAGATCTTTTTTATCCACAAACTGCTGCATCAGATTTTTATAGTACTGATCGGTCCGGGCCAGAGGAAGTTTTTCAAAGATGTATCGGGCAGATATTTATAATGTGAGAGTTAAGTACATTAGTTTAGATAAACGAAAACCAAAAAATGGTTTAACCCCAGTACGATCTCCCGGACCTACGGGGCAGGCAGGATAAAAAATTAACTTGGCAGGCTCCTTTTCTGCGAAAAAATTCACCCCGGTACCATCTTCCGGAGCTACTGGGCACAGCGGGGCAAGCAGAGAGCAGAGGGGGAAGGAGGGCGTCAGGAAAAATAATGATGAAGGTGTTTTTTTACTTTCTTGTAATCATTTTCAGCAAGACGTCCAATTTTTTTCAGCAGCAATCTGTTATCCAGAGTAAAAATCTTGAGTCGGACCTGGCACTGTAAATTTAATCCCGCCGCAGAATATTCCTCGATTTCAGAATCACCAGGCCATGGAAGATGACCTTTTGTCGTTATCATGGTAAGAACGGTGTGCCCGCTCCTGTTAAATGCTGTATTGCTGAGCACAAGGGCTGGGCGTCTTTTGGCATCCGGTTTGTCTGTAAACGGAAACGGAACTGTCACAACATCCCATTGGCTACAAATCATTGAAAGCCTCTTCATCGTCGGGGCTGTTCCACTCTTCAAGTGTTTCAGAGATGGCTGAATGGAAAGCAGCATCAAACGGTTTGATACGTCTTAGTTTAATAAATTGGCCCTGAAGTTCGTAGGCAACAAGATCACCCGGTTCTATGCCTAATGCCTTTCTAATATCTATGGGGATAGTGACCTGCCCTTTGGCTGAAAGTTTGCTGACATGCATGGTTGGTTCTCCTTTTAACGATTTGAAGCGGTTTATAAAAAGAATATCAAGCGTAAAGAATTATGTCAAGTTTGAAATCTTTACCGATAAGAAATGGGATCAAGTCTATAGAAATGGGGTCTACGTTTGACCCTTAGTCTGCATTTTATCTTTCCTAAAAAAGGGGGTCCAAGGTCGCGGTAAAGGGCATGGGGTTTGGGGTCAAACATTGATTAGCGCATTAAGCTCATTGACGCCTCAGTAAAATAAGAAAGGCTACGAGCATTTTCAATAACTGGTAGGCCTTTTTTATGATA
>JAYEFV010000371.1:0-2422 GCA_034658755.1 Thermodesulfobacteriota bacterium
AACTTTTAAAAAATAAATCAAGGTGACAGAAATGAAAGAAATGAAAGTGTTACTGGTGGATGATGAAGAAGAATTCGTAAAGACCCTTGCTGAACGAATCGAGATGCGGGATGTGAAATCAGATGTTGCATTAAACGGGGAAGAGGCCCTTAAGACCATGGATGAAGATCTTCCGGATGTCATGGTTTTAGATCTTAAAATGCCCGGCATTGACGGGCTGGAAGTTCTAAGGCGTGCCAAAAAGGCCTACCCGGGCGTTCAGATTATCATGTTGACCGGCCATGGATCGGAAAAAGATGAAAAAGAGGCCCGTCGGTTGGGCGTATTTGAATATCTGCAAAAACCTGTGGAATTCGAGAAGCTCATGCGGACAATAACAAAGGCCTACAAAAGTAAATTTGAATCCTCTATGGTAGCGGCTACTTTTGCAGAAGCCGGCGAATTCGAAACAGCCAAAAAAATTATGGATGAGGAAAAAGAATAACGGGTTTACGGGAGAACAATAGATGCAGATCAAAGTACTGTTGGTAGACGATGAAAAAGATTTTGTTGAAACCCTGGCCCAGCGTTTAGAGGTGCGGGACTTTGATGTTAAAACCGCTCTAAACGGGGACCAAGCCCTGGGCCTGGTTCGGGAATTTGATTTTGACGTTATTGTTCTGGATGTTCTCATGCCGGGAAAAGACGGCATTCAAACCTTAAAGGAAATTAAGGACTTAAGGCCACTTGCCAATGTTATCATGCTTACCGGCAACGCGACGGTTGATACGGCCATTGAAGGCATGAAATTAGGAGCTTACGATTATCTTATGAAGCCTACCGAGACAGAGATTCTGGTGGAGAAAATCATGAGCGCTCATAAAATCAAGGCTGAACATGAGGAGCGTATTCGCCAGGCCGAGATTAAAGGCCTTCTCAAAAGACGAGGCTGGTGATGGCTTGTAATAGCCCTGATAGTGACTGATGCGCAGTTCACTTCAAGGTCATTTCTAAAATTCGCTTGCACCGTATATCGGGGTTGGTTCAGAAAATAACGGCTTTGAGAACATAGACACGCAAGAAAATATCTATAACATCCTGCCGGCAAATTCCCAACCTATACATTTATCCCTAAAGACAAAGGCACTATATCAAATGGTTCAGGAGGATTAGTATGAAAAAGAAACTTGTAAAAGAATTGATGGTTCTGCTTGCTGAATATGCAACGGTTTCGGAAGATGCCACCTTATTCGAGGCTGTCATGGCCCTGGAAAAAGCGCAAGAAAAATTTGACCAGTCCCGCTATCCGCACCGGGCGGTTCTGATATATAATAAAGAGGGTAATATTGTCGGCAAAGTGAGCCAACTGGATATACTCAGGGCCTTGGAACCTAAATATGAATCAATGGGTATTCCGGGATCATTATCCCGTTTCGGTTTAACTCCGCAGTTTCAAAAAACTATGCTCGAACAACTCCGCTTTTGGGACAAACCCATGGATGATATTTGCAAAAAAGCCGCCCGGATAAAAGTGAAAGAATTTATGTACACCCCCGGGGAAGGCGAATACATTAATGAAGATACATCCATGGACAGGGCTATCAATCAACTTGTTATGGGACATCATCAGTCTTTGCTTGTGATGAAAGACGACAAGATCGTGGGGATTTTAAGGAAAACCGATGTGTTTATGGAAATTGTCCGGGTTATGAAAGCCTGCGAAATATAAGCACCCAAAGAAATCCGGCATAATTTATAACCGACTCGAATCAGTAACCGTTATAATATTTCAGATAAGGAGAATAGTATATGACAAGCGATTCTATGGTCCTTGAGAAAGGCAAGTTCGAGTGGAAACGATATCTGTTACTCTCGATAGGAATAGCACTGTTTGCAGCAACTTTTTATTCATCTCCCTGGCCCGACGCCATAGATCCCATGGGAGAACATTTTTCCTTGAGCAAGGAGGGAAAAGGGGCGATCGCCGTTTTTCTGCTGGCCGGAACCTGGTGGGTTTTTGAAGTGGTGCCCATCGGCGTAACCAGTCTGGCCATCGGTGTACTTCAGGCCCTTTTCCTGATTCGTCCGGCCAAAGTAGCTTTTAACGATTTTATGGATCCTTCGGTAATGTTCATCTTTGCTTCCATTGTTATCGGACTGGTTTTTACCAAGACAGGTCTGACCAAACGCCTGGCTTACAAGATGCTGGTAATCGTAGGAGAAAAAACCAGCATGATATATCTGGGATGTTTTGTGGTTACCGCAGCCCTGACGCACATTATGGCCCATACGGCCGTGGCAGCTACAATTTACCCGCTTTTGCTGGCGGTTTACAGCCTTTACGGAGAAGGAGACAAACCCACCAAATTCGGCAAAGGACTCTTTATGGGCATGGCCTATGTGGCCGGGGCCGGCAGCATCGTGACACTTTTGGGAGCAGCGC
>JAYEFV010000372.1:0-2418 GCA_034658755.1 Thermodesulfobacteriota bacterium
AAAGTTTTTAAAAACCGTGAACACGGAGATGGGGCATATCGCGGATACGGTTTCAAGCATGGCGCTGGGACGGCCCGATATTCAGTTCAGGCTGATTCACAACGGCAAAGTTATTAAAAACTGGTCGGCCACAGGCGATGATGTTGGCAGGATCGTGGATGTTCTCGGTAAAAACATCAAAAATAATCTTAATAAAATAGAATTTACATCCGATTTTCTTACCGTTCAAGGCTGGATATCTTCTCCCCGGACCACGCGCAGTACATCCCGGGGAATATACCTTTATGTAAACCAGAGGTTTGTCCGGAACCGGGTCATCCAACATGCCCTTTTCCAAGGGTATGGCTCAAGATTGATGAAGGGGCAGTTTCCGGTGGCGGTAGTTTTTATCCATGTTCCCTGCGACCAGTTGGATGTTAATGTGCACCCCACCAAGCACGAGGTAAAGTTTGCGCGGCAGAAAAAAATTCATGATGCGGTTACCGGTGTTGTGGCAGAAAGGTTGCGTCTTGCGGATCAACCGGAATGGCGCCCAAAAAGTTTTCCGGAACCAGAACCCATGGATGTCAAATCCCGCATCTCCGAATCCGTGCCTCATTTCAGCATCCCGAAAAAAGAGATCCAAGCCCGGCATCCATCATCCAGTATCCTGCATCCCGCATCCCCGTGCAAGCAGGATCTTCGCTTCACGCCGACCTCCAGTCAGACGGAGCTGTGGGCAAGAAAACGGTTCGGTGATTTAAAGGTGATCGGCCAGTTTCATGATACATACATTCTCTGTGAGTCTGCTGAAGGTCTTGTGCTCATTGACCAGCACGCGGCCCATGAACGGATCATTTTCGAGCAGCTTAAAAACCGATCACTGGCTTCAAAAAAGTCTGCCCAGAAACTCCTTATCCCGGAAACCATTGACCTTGGATACAGGGAAGCAAAAATTCTTGAAGGACTGATTCCGGATTTAAATGAACTGGGACTGGAAATAGAGCCCTTTGGCGGAAATACGTTTGTGGTAAAATCGGTCCCGGCTCTGCTTGAAAACAAAGAGGTTAAACCGCTTGTTATCGAAATTGTCGAAAAGATGGCCCAGATCGGTTTTGCGCCCGGTCTGGAAAAGGCCATGGATCAGTGCCTGATACTCATGGCCTGCCACGGGGCCATCCGGGCCAACCAGAAGCTTTCGGACGAACAGATCAAGGGGCTTTTGGACCAGCTCGATCAATGCGATCAGCCCTCCAACTGTCCGCACGGACGGCCCACCTGGATAAGCTGGAGCATAAAGGATCTCGAAAAATCGTTTAAAAGAATTGTCTGAAAAAAGTGACGAGTAAAAAGGGCCGGGTTCAAACCGGCCCTTTTTAGATTGAATGCATTGACGAACTTTGCATTAAACTACTTGAGCTTGACAATATAGGAAATTTTTTTAAGTCCCGCTTTAAGCGGGACGTTTTATAAAATCGTGAAGCGATTTTATCTACTTAAAAAAACTTATACTGGATACTCGCTGCTATGTCTACTACAGGATCTTTTTCGAATTTTATGCCGGAGTCTGTTGTTTTATCGTTGTAGAATACTCTGAGTATGCCAAAATTTAAGTCCAGGTTGGGGGTCACTTTATAAGCAATCCCACCGGCAATGGTACCGCCATCCAGTTCAGGGGTTTCTATTTTCATGTTTTCCGGTTCTACTCCCACCCAGGTATACATGTATCCCACACTCGCCTTCCATTTAGAATTAAATGTATATTCGCAGGCGATTCCGAGGTCATAGCCGTTATCTTTCCTGCTCTCATCACCCAATGTTACGGGATTATCATCCCAGTCTGCATCGTTGTTTAAATACCAGGTAAAGTTTGTATCAACTTTGATTTTTGGATTAATTTTATAGGAAACCCCCAAGCCAAGCAAGGCCGGCATGTCTCTGTTCCTTTTAGAGCCATCGACAAGGCCGGGCAGACCTCCGGGTACTGTATCTCCCTTTACATCAGTTTTCAGATCAATGCTTGTTTTGGTTTCATACCGAAGGCCTATGTTGAGTTTCTCCGTCGGCGTAATATTGATCCCGATGATGCCTCCCCATCCATCACCTGTTTCTTCATAATCAACAGCAGGTCTTATATCACCAAAAGCAGTGCCAAGAAGTGTGGCATGACCTTTAAACTCTCTGGATGCGTCAACATATCTTGCCCCTAAAGACACGGATACCATATCATTAATTTCGTAAGCCCCCCCCAGAGTGTATCCAATAAAGTAAGATTCTCCTTTAAGACGATGATCTGAGAGGCTACCGCCTAATACGGAGGTTAACCCTTGGCCAAGTAGAAACGTTGTGGTATTCCCTTCTTCAAAATCTACTTGCCCTCCGGCCACAACCACGGTAACTGCACCATAGGCCGCCCATTTGTCCTTTTTGTAAAGGGTA
>JAYEFV010000373.1:0-2410 GCA_034658755.1 Thermodesulfobacteriota bacterium
AATTCCAAAATTTTTTCTGAGGGGCCGCAGCATTGATCTTGCTTTTAGGTCCTTAATTCTGTATGTAGTCAGGAGCTCCGGTGGGAAGACAATTCACAATTTTGATATCCGATCGGAATCGCAATGTAAGAGAGTTCTTGAAGCGTGAGATGCTAGAGGAAGGTTACCGGGTTCGCCTGGCCAAAAGTGGCCGAGAGGTCTTGGAATGGGCTTACCATCACGAATCTATTGACCTTGTCATCCTGGATTTGGATTTACCTGATGCAAGCGAAATGGCCATTCTTGAAAAGCTTGAGGATCGAATCCCGACTCTGCCAGTAGTAATTCATGCCTTCCTCTCAGACTACGACAACCATCCGGCTGTTTTGAATGCAGCGGCTCTTGTGGAAAAAGAGGGAAACAGTGTTGAACGACTCAAGAAGGTAGTCGCTGAAATCCTGGGAAAGTTGAGTGTAGAACCCTGACATGGATAAAAGCAAGCGCGAACATCGTGATTATTACCATTCATTGACCAGAAACATGCTGTTGACCGTTATCATTGTCTCCTTCACACCAATGATCCTGGTTGGCGGCATCATCCTTTATCAGTTCCAAACCTCCTACCATGAAAAGGTTCACGCCCACCTTGAAGAGTTAGTCCAGAAGCACAAACAAAATATTGACAGTTTCCTACAGGAAAAACTGGGAGACATCCGGTTCCTGGCAGATAATTTTAACTTTGAGGAATTGCGTGATGAAACATGCCTGACGGACAGACTGGAATCACTTCAGAAGGAATTTGGCCTCGTCTTTGTGGACCTGGGAGTGATAAGTGAAAACGGGATCCAAATCGCTTATGCCGGACCGTTTAAACTGGGGAAGGCCCTGTATTCGCAGGCCGACTGGTTTCAAAAGGCCATGAAAAGCCGGTATTTTATAAGCGACGTTTTCCTGGGTCTGCGCGGACTTCCTCACTTCATCGTAGCTGTGAGAGACAATTGGATGGGGGAAAGGTGGATATTAAGGGCCACCATCGACTTTGTGGCATTTAATAGCCTTGTGGAAAACATTCGCATTGGTGAGACCGGATTCGCCTTTATCCTGAACAAGGAGGGTAAATTCCAGACAAAGCCGCTTCTCGATATCGTAACCACCAGAAAACCTTATATTGATTTTCTCAATGACCGGAATACAACAAAGGACAAGATTCACGTAGTTGAACGAACCGACGAATCCGGGCATAAAAACATATACGTGGCAGCCTCCCTCAAGAATGGTGATTGGCTCCTTGTGTATCAGCAGAGGGCATCAGATGCCTTTTCGGATTTCCGAAGAACCCTGAGGGTAGCCCTTATCATTATACTTTTGGGTGGTCTCGGCATCATAACCATGGCATTTGTACTGTCAAGAAGGATGGTCAGCCGCGTTGCCAGGGCGGATAGGGAAAAACAGATGATGAACAAGCAGGTTGTTGAGACCGGGAAACTCGCTTCAGTGGGTGAACTGGCCGCGGGCATAGCCCACGAAATCAATAATCCTGTGGCCATTATGGTTGAAGAAGCTGGCTGGATCGAGGACATCTTAGAAGACGAAGAATTCCAGGAAAGCGAGAATTTGGATGAGTTCATTAGAGCATTAGAGCAAATTCGAACCCAAGGAAGACGGTGCAAGGAAATAACCCACAAACTACTCCATTTTGCAAGAAAAACCGACTCAAGAATCCAGGAAGTTCAGATAAATGATTTAATCGAGGAACTTGTGGAGCTCTCCGCCCAAAAGGCAAAATATAGTAATGTGACCATCAATACAGTCCTTCAAAAAGACCTGCCCCCGTTACAAGTGTCCGAGACAGAGGTTCAGCAGGTCTTTCTTAACCTTATCAATAACGCCCTTGATGCCATGGAGAAGAAAGGCGGGGTCATAGATGTAACTACCTCGATGGAAGGGGGTCATATCGCTGTTCAAGTAGCCGATAACGGCCCTGGCATTCCGGAAGCCAATCTGGCACGGATATTTGACCCGTTTTTTACTACTAAACCGGTTGGCAAAGGAACCGGCCTGGGCTTATCCATCTGTTATGGCATTATCAAGAAAATGGGAGGGGAAATAGACGTTCACAGCGTAATGGGAGTGGGGACAACTTTCCGTGTCCTGATACCTCTTCCAAAACAGGATGAATCTCAAGAAGAAGATTCTGCCCAAGAAACGGATACTAACTAGCGAAGCCAAGGCCTCAAACCGACGAGTTTGTGTGCATTTATCAAATTTTTTGCTTGAGGCGTAGAGATGCTGGATGCTCGATGCTGGATGCTGGATAAAGATTTCCCTTTTACAGCTCCTGGAAATATTATCAATTTGTTGTACGGTCATTTTCGAAAGATTAAAAAAGTGATAAAATTCTTTATTTCATCCCCGCTAAAGACGGGATTTC
>JAYEFV010000374.1:0-9829 GCA_034658755.1 Thermodesulfobacteriota bacterium
GCGGATTTTGCGAGTGAGGTATCAGCCAAAGATGGGCTGAAGCTGAGATGTAAAAATGTGAAGTTATTTTTGCGCGAGCCCTTAATTCAGTAATGATAGAAAAATATATTCAACAACCATTCAAGGAGCCGGATAGATTGCGCGGCAAAGTAGCAACTTTTATCGCAAGTGTTGCCCATAAGCGTATTGCAAGCATCGGCAGGGTATTAGGAATACTTGTGTACTTTATAGATGCAAGGCATCGACGGATCGCCAGGCGCAACTTAAAATTGGTCTATCCGGAATGGCCGCCCGAGAGAGTTAAAAAAGTTTCCAAACGCGTTTTTCAAAACTTGGGTATTACTATTCTGGAAATTTGTCAGATGATCTGTTTTTCCAGTGATGATATCTTAGATAAAGTTAAAATCAGGGGTGAAGAGCATCTGCTGAATGCCATGCATAATAATAAGGGAGTAATTGTAATTTCCGCCCATCTGGGAAACTGGGAAATTGTGCCATTATTTTGCCCGTTGTATTTCAATACTCCGATGACCGTTGTAGCCAGACAAATTTTAAATAAAATGATTAACCGATGGATTCATGGACTCAGGACTCGGTTCGGGTGCAGGGTAATTTATAAAGATGTGGCCTTGCCTGAAATGACTCGAACCTTACGTCAAGGTAAGATACTTGCGATATTGATTGATCAGGGGACAAAAAGTTCTCTAGGCGTAAAGATTAGATTTTTTAATAAATTCGTAACCGCAACACCCGCTGCAGCCCTATTGGCCATGCGATGTAAAAGTCCGGTTTTACCCGGTTTCTGTACCAGAAATGCCGATGGGGCATTCACCATTATCATAGAACCGCCCCTGGTTTTAAAGAGAACCGGTGATTTGGGTGCGGATTTGAAAACCAATACTCAAATCATGACGGATGCTATTGAAAAAGCGGTTCGGGAATATCCGGAACAATGGTTTTGGGTTCACAAGCGGTGGAGAAAATACTATCCACATCTTTACCCGGAAGACCTGGCCAGGCGCCGAAGAAGCAGGGCTATAAAAAACAGAGAGATCAGTCGGGAATGAGCCAAAGCTATTCCTTGTATAAATAAAAGCACGCTTGATCACCGTCATTTTTTTCATTTAACTTAATAGCGTTGTCCTTAAATTTTTGGATTTGCTTTTTTGAGAAAATGGACTTTTTTGGATTTTTCAAATTAAGGATTCGGTCTTTTAGCGGGATGTTTCTAAGATAAAATTTGCTGCCTAAGAATTGGAATTCTGTCGAATCAAATTCTATATCTACCACTTTGAACCCTGCCTGTTTTGAAAGAAGCTGAATACTTCTAACGGTGTGCAAAAAAAGGTGCCGTGGTGCATCTAAGGCTACCCAATTAACGCCATAATGGCGCCATGCATAGGAATCGGCGACAGGAATTCTGATCAATACATATCTATCGGGTTTCAACAATTCGTAAAATTTTTTCAAAACATTTAATGGTTGTGGCATATGTTCAAAAGAGTGGTTAGAAATGATACAGTCAAAGCATCCCTCTAATTCGAAAATGTGCTTTTTTAAAATTTTAACGCCATTCCGATAAAAAATGCTTTCTTTGATAAAAGGATCCACACCAGTCAAATTAGAGAAACCATCTCTATGCATACGAATTAGTAACTTACCGCAGCCACAGCCGACATCAAGAATTGCAGAATTGAATTTTATTTTCGTTTTCCTAAACCAGCTAAATGAACCGTATTTATCTGAGCGTAGAGGCCACAAGTTGTTCTTTCCAAATAAGCAATATCTTGATCTTTGACGACGGAAAAAAGTTCTAACGGGATTTTTCCTAGGATTTTTCTTAATCTGATAAGAATAATATTTCTCAGGGTAATATTTGGAAAGATCCCATGGTATATTTTTTATTTGAAGACATCCGCAGGAAGCACATTCGAAATACTCAAATTCATCCCTAAAACCAAACATCATTTCACGGACAGTAAAAGTCTTGTTATTTGAAGAATTTCGGCAGATTTTACATCTGGTCATATCGATCCTGACTATCAACAAATTTAGAAATAGTCTGTGTTGAAAGACTAAATTAAAAAATTTATGCTAATGCATTTCTATTTTTCCGGGAAAAAAGATCTAATGGTTTAAAAAAGTTAACGGTGATGTCTCTTTTTCCTTCTATATAATATTTTTCGTAGAAAAATAAAGATTCGCATGTCTATATCCTTCAATTCCGCTACTTTCTTATCGACAACCACATTAAACAATTTGTAGGTTGCCAGATCTTTCTCTGTCAATTCAACCGGTTTTTTCGCCTTTAGAAAAACCCCTGGTGCAGTTGTGTCATTTTCCAACGTGATAATTTCGCAATCAGAAAAAATTTTCTTTAGATCATCCAGTTCATAGCGCCAGAAATCATACGGGAAACCGTGATATTTAAAACCCTTAGATCTTGTTGTAATTATTATAATACCGTTTGCCTTACATATGTTTTTAATATTTGAAACAACTTTTTTCCAATCCCTAACATGTTCAAGGAGTTCGGTACATATAACAATATCAAAACGCTCTTTCCCAAAAACATTTATCATTCTTTCGGCCATACAGACGACATCAACACCAGGCCCCCTTACTATATCTACACCAATATATTCGGCGGGTTCTGCCCATGACTCAATGATTGGTCGAAGACTTCCGTTAACATCATAGGCGCCCACTTCTATAATCTTTTTTCCTTTTATTTCCTCAAGATTCAGATTCTTAACACCAAAAACAATACCACTTACATTACACATAAACGAATTCTTTCCTTAATAATTTGAATATGATAATGATCTACAAATAAGAAATAAGCTGGGCCATTTATTTATTCTATGCAGAATTTCGCAATTTTGAAACTTGCATTATAATCTGTGACCGCTGCCATTACCACATGGTTAGCAATAACATTTATGAAAAAATGATAAGTTGACATTACAAACGTAAACGGGTACTCACCCATTTTTTGTTTATATTAGGACATTAAAAAACATAGCGAAAAAAAATGTTTTGTACAAGGAAATAAAGCGAGTAACATCCTAAATCAAAACCGAGATTCATTGTGGTTCGATTAAAATTTGAAACTATAAAAGCCTTGCTGACCAGTCAATACTGGCTAATACTGATATTATCCGGGGCATTTTTCGTTTTTTTCGCCCTTAATCGTGGTGGTATTGTTTTGTTTATAGATCTAAGCTGCGTTTTTTTGTTTCTCAATGCATTATTCGGCGAATATAAACTAAAAAGAATCCCGATTTTCTATTGGATTACATGCGCGATTTGTGCGTATTTATTGCTGGCGAGCGTTTCGCTCTATCCGCAGGAATCACACTTCAGATGGATGGCCAACCTGGTCAGAATGCTTGTCGTTGTTTTTGCCATTCACTGTTTGAGCAAAAAGAAAATCGCCGACTGGGTACCAGAATTTTTTGCTGCCATCATATCGCTAACCGTTTGTTGCCAGTTTGCAGCTATCTATCTTTTTCATATGCCCCATGGTACTTTCACCAATATTCATTACTTAGCCGCACTTGCTGTTTTGGTACTTCCGATAATTTATTATTTTTTTTGGGTCACCACCAGCTGGCACAAATTTTTATTTGCTCTCATAGTGATCATGGATGTTGACCTTTTATTACAGACAGGGTCGCGGCCTGCATTTTTAGGGATTATTGTTGGCACGTTTTTTGTTTTTATTTTTTTTGTCAAAGGTCGCTATAAATGGTTTGGAATGATTTTCATATGTTTTATTCTGGTCACTTTGTATTTAACTGATTACGCCAATTTTGCTTCAAGAATTCAGGATTTAATTATTAACCTGGCCGAGGAAGAAAGGCTCCAATTATGGACTAAAGCATGGAATAAGATTAAAGAAAATTCGTTGTTGGCCTGGATGTTCGGTCATGGGATAGGGTGGTCCCCAATAAATTACACCAAAGGTCCGACTTTTAAAATTGCCCTTGTCTCCTCTCATTCCTTTTTTCTCGAAATAATTTATTTAAACGGACTTATCGGATTCGTTTTGATTTTTGGGGGGCTATCACTTTTATTCGCCTCAATCGTAAATGCGGCCAGACAAAACCAAAACAGAAAAATTCGTCTTCTGTTAAAATGTTTAATTATTGTTTTTTTAAGTTGGTTGATTCACTGTGGCCTGACATTTCCATTTTACTCCAAATATTCGCTATACCCTTTGGCTTTTATTTTAGGAACCATATTGGCGCTTGTTGGCAAAACGGATAGCGATATGCCTGTTGTCCATGAACACCGCTAACCTTATAAATTTATTTATTAAAATAGATGATTATCAACAGATTTGTTATTTTTGCGAAAAGCAACGGGCAGATGGGTAATTGACTAACTACAGACGAACCTTCCTGAAAAGCTTACGAAAGTTCTTGAAAATCTTAAAAAGGATCTTCTGGGACTTTGAGTAATTGTCAGGATAGTGCTGCAGGAATCGTGGCAATAATTGCATCTTTTGTTCGTAGAGACTCATTCGATGCCAGGGAAGTTGCTGGCATCCCGCCAGATGAATGCTGCCGTCGTAGCCAGTAAATATCCATGTCACAAAAGATAGATCTTTTCTTAAAACATGCGGTGCGTTGTTGCTAATTCGAAACTTTGGAAAATAGAGCTGATCTACAAAGAAAGCATTATAGCGGAGAACACACACCAGTTCGTAACCCTTTTCGCGGGCTAGCTTGTCTAGTGCCAGGATACTGCACCCTTGGCTTACGTTGGGTTTTGCAGACTGGACGAAGAATACTTCTGAGGGAATGGTAGTATTGAACTCCACACATACTACCTTGGGCCTATATTCCTTGATGGCCTTCCATACATGATAATCATTGCCATCAATATCAATGGATAAGAAATCGAAATTCCTGGGGATATCGTAAGATGGCAGTATAGTATCCAACCCATCTTTTTTTTGATAACCTACAAATGCATTGACTGGAAATACTTTGTCATTTTTTGCGTAGTTGCTTTTCAGTACGGAAAACCTGGCATCATCTCCCTCGATTAAGATGGCGTTATAGTCTTCTTCTTCAATAAGGCGACACACGTTGCTCAGGTATTTACCGTCCCATGCGCCAAACTCCACACACCATCGATCAGTTTCGGGAATCGTCTCCAGAATCTTGGCAATTACTCCGTCTTCTCCCATCTGGGAGTGTGTATTATCTGCGTAATCCAGAAGCCATTCCGGTCGTTGGTTCATGCTTTCCATCCTTTTTATGAAAAATAAGTCAATTAATGAAATTGATAATGATAATATCAATTTATCAATAAGTTAACTAAAATTACCAAGAGTGGTAGGATTATCAGGCTGCTAAAGCTATTCAAGTGTATCTATATTACATAAACCAAAGAAGTAAAGTCCCTTTTATAAGACATGGCAACACAGAGGGCCAATGAAAGGGAGCGGCAAATGAAAGGTTGATCCTTTGATCTGGCAGAAGCCTACTTTTAAGAGAGTTCTTTTGCGCATACTGGTGTTCTGCGCTCAAACTACCTAGTGTCCATCCATAAATGGTCTTTTTGCCCAATCTCTGCGTTATGTTCAAAAAATAATCCTCGGAATATTAAACATATGCCTGTGGTTATTTTTTTCACATGCCTTGATCTTGAACAAAAATCCTCATTTATGGATGGACACTACATATTAATTTTTAGATTTTTATAAAAATAGCCGGTTGACAACGGATTTGGAATTTAGTAATTATTTTTGTCTTTTGGCATACAGATGCAAATTGCCGGGTGATACCGGATGGTGCCATATGTTGTTATTCATGCGAATACTACACAAAAATCGAGATTTTCATTAACTCCCTTCTCGAAAAGGGAATTTTTATCAAACAAAAACAAAACGAAAGTGAACAATAATGCTCATAAACAGAAGATGGCATCAACTCCAAGAGGCATTGGGCGTTAAATTTCGACCTTCCCGAATCCGCTACCTACCAACGAAACTTCAACTCGAAACAACCAACCGCTGCAACCTCAGTTGTATCGAATGCTACCGAACCAACCTTGATTTCAAGGCGGATATCGGCGACCTTTCATTGGACAATTTTCGCCGGATATTAGACCAGTTCCCTTACCTGCGTGGTATCAGCCTGTTTGGCTTGGGAGAACCGCTTATGAATCGTGAACTGGGAGACATGCTTGCATACCTTCAAAAAAACAGAGCGAATGTTCGACCCTATATCACCACCAACGGGACGCTGCTCGATGAAGCGCGCGTGGCTATGCTGGTCAACCACCATGTTGATCTGACCATATCGTTGAATGCTGCCACCGAAGACACCTACCGGAGGACTACCGGCAGCAAACGGTACGAACTATCTGAAATCATCGACAACCTGAAACGACTTTCGTCATCTGCCCGCAAATCCGACCTCCGGTTTACGATTTGCATGGTTATCATGAATGAGAATGTGGCGGAGATACCCGCATACGTCCGTTTGGCGCATGAGATCGGGGCCCATGAAGCCTACTTTGGCGAGCAGAACTACGATGGTGCCGGAGACCGGCTTGATGATCTCCTGTTGCGAGATCCGGCACTTGTGCGAAACAAACTTGCCGAGGCACACAAACTCGGCGCTAAACTTGGCGTGCGAGTCGGCCATTCCAAACGCGATCCAAGTATCTGGGGCACTAAAAAAGCCTTTGTCCCCTGTAAGTACCTCTGGAAAATGCCCTATATATCGTGGGACGGTTTCCTGTTGCCATGCTGCGCACGTCCCTTCCCGGGCGTGTTCAATTTCGGCAACGTTTTGGAAACGGAGAAGCGCAAAGATACGCCTTTCCGTGAATTATGGTTTTCGGAAAAGTACAATGTCATGCGGCGCAACGTAGCCAAAGGAAAGGAGGGCGGCCTTTGCGACGGATGTCAGCACCTTCGTCCCGACATCCATGCCAGCATGATCAGCAGGCAGAAAAGCTGAGAGTTGCTAAAGTGGCATCCAGTGAAAATTCTTCATATCAATACTGAAAAAACCTGGAGGGGTGGGGAGCAGCAAACTTTCAATCTTCTTAAGGACCTAAAAGAGCGAAACATATCCTCGCACTTAATCTGTCAGCCAGGCTCACCATTGGGTGAAAAGGCCAAAAAAGCTCAAATAAAAACGTTTCCTATCGCCATGCGCGGGGAGGCAGACCCTTTAGCCTGCTTTCGGATCAGAACACTGATTAACAGACTCAGATACGACATTCTCCATTCCCATACTTCTCACGCACATACGCTGGCGTTTTTTTCTTCCATTGGCACCAACGTCAATCGTCTTGTTACTCGCAGGGTCGATTTTTCTATTTTCCGCCACAGTTTTCTGAAGTTAAGCGGTATTAAGTACCTCTACATGGCCGATTTTTATATTGCTATCTCCCATAAAATCAAAGATGTTCTGGTGAATGACGGCATTCCGTCCGGACGTATTTTTGTGGTTCATAGTGGAATCAACCCAAACAGATTTGATGATACCGGCAAGGATTACCTTATCGCTGAGTTTAATATCAAAAGCAGTGAACAGGTTGTGATAAATGTTGCTCATTTGGCCGGGCATAAAGGGCAACGATATCTGGTCCAAGCGATTCCACTTGTTTTAGCCAAGATTCCCACGGCCCGCTTTTTTATTGTCGGCGGCGGTGAGTTAATGGACGAGCTTCGGACTTTAGCTGCTTCCCTGGGATTAAAACAGGAGCTTATTTTTACCGGATTTCGCCGAGATGTGGGCGCTTTTTACCAGATCGCCGATCTTTTTGTTATGAGCAGTGTTCAGGAAGGTTTGGGAACCGCAGTTCTTGACGCCCTGGCCCTTGGCAAACCGGTTGTGGCGACTAAATCGGGTGGAATTCCGGAAATCATTAAAAATGAGGATAGCGGACTTCTGGTTCCTCCAGCCGACCCCAAGGCATTGTCGGAAGGAATTATTCGGATGCTCACCGATGATGAACTGGCAAAGCGGGTATCAAGAACAGGCAAGTCCGTGGTGAAACAAAAGTTCACCATTGACACAATGGTTGACAGAAATATCGATGTTTATCGTCAAATTTTAGGAACTTATTAATAAACTAGTGTCCATACATAATTGAGATAGTTTGTTCAAGATCAAGCCTCCGGCCCGTAGGGCCTACGCCCCAGAGGGAAAGGCGAAGATTTTAACCGCAGGAATACATTGAGTATTTTGAGGATTGAAATCTGAGTCTGACGCAGAGATTGGGCAAAATAGCCAATTATGGGTGGGCACAAGCTATATTGCGCCATAATGGAATGAGATCGATTATATGTTAAAATTTGTTATTCTTGCAAAACGCAACGGGCAGATGGGTAATCGACTAACCATGCATTCTCATCTGTTGGCGTGTTGCCTTGAAAAAGGTTGTACTTTTCTGAATCCAACCCTTGGTGATTATGCTGATTTTTTTTCGGGTACGCGAGGACGTTTGCTTATGCAGAAAAATTCATTTTTTGATAGGACTCCGTCACCGAGAAGGATACGCAGCGTTATATATTTATGTGTGCGAATACTATATCAGATGTCAAAGTTTTCAAGGCTGCTGCCGTGGTGTCCAATTCATTCTAGTAAAGCTACACGTAATACCGAAGGTGCAGGGTTATTGGAATTTTTAGACCAGTTAGAAGCCAGGGGCGGACGATTAGCATTGGTTCAGATTTGGAAGATTCGAGAATATAATTTATGTGCTAAATACGCTGATCCAATTCGCTCAATTTTTATGCCTCTCCCATATTTGAGACAGCGCGCTGATGAAAGATTGGCACAGTTACGATCGCGTGTTGATCTGGTGCTCGGCGTCCATATCCGTCATGGTGATTACCGAAAACATAGAGGAGGAGATCTTTTTTTCTCACCTCGGCAGTATCGAAGCTGGATGGTAGATTTTGCGAATGCTTTACCGGAATTTAGAGTAGGGTTTGCAATTTGCTCAGACGCAAAACAAAAAGCCGAAGATTTTATAGGGTTAGACATCATCTTCGGTCCGGGCAATGATGAAGCAGGCAACTATGGAAACAAGCGTACAGATTTTGTGAAGGATTCAATTGTTGAAGATAATTATTTGCTTAGCCAGTGTGATTATATACTGGGAACGGTAAGTACTTTCTGTTCCTGGGCTGCTTTTTGGGGCGGGAAACCATTGCTTCAGGTATGCTCGATAGATGAACAGGTCACCCCTGATCGTTTTGCTATACCCATAGGTCCTGATTAAAGAGCTTTGAGCAACAACTAAACGTCTCGGAATTTCTACAACCATATGAAATCAAGCACTCTTAAAAAGATAAATCACGAAAAAATAGAGATGGATTTAATCAACCGGTTGCATGAAGAACTTTTAGTTTTTCATACAAAAAAGAGCCCACTTTTTTCGGACGTTACGCTTGACACAATTTTTAGAAATAGCCTTGGTTGCAAGGTAATAAAGAATACTGAAAAACGACAAGTCTTTTATATTCAGACGTCAAAAGGTGATTATTTCCTTAAACTCAGTCGTCTGATTCGTAAAAAAGACCGCGTACGCCACCTTATACTCCCCCGTAGACGATGGGCAGAGTGGCGAAACTTACATAAGCTTAATATGCTGGGTATCGAAGCAGCAAAGCCGGTCATAAAAGGAGAAAAACGGGAACAAAGACCAAAAAGTTTTTTTATACTGACAAAAAAAGTCGACGGTATTTCTCTTAATGAACAAATAATTCCCGATCCTGAGAATTTAGGCAAGTTTTTTGCTACACTCCATTTAAGAGGAATTTATCATGCTGATTTCCACCCTGGAAATG
>JAYEFV010000375.1:0-2382 GCA_034658755.1 Thermodesulfobacteriota bacterium
ATCAATCTGAAAAATGCTTCAATAACTTCATCTGATAAGAATGATTCGAACATACGAGTTTTATCAAAAAAATTATCAGAAAAGTTATTAAATATTTATGTAAGACATAAACAAACACGGGCAGCAAAGAGAACTAAAAACTGACCTCACTTCGAAATGAAAAAAGATAAAGGAGATAAAGATAAAGGAGATAAAGTGCTTATAAATGGCGACAGGGCTAAATAAATATTTTGTATGCCGCATTAAGGCCAGTACAAACAAAACCTGTATTCCATATTGAAATCATTGGCTGTGACCCAAATATCCGGCAACTCACCAACATGACCATCCCCGTTCGATTCGACTTGACAAGTTCAGGTGATCATCTGTATTAAATAATATGCTAAAGTTTCCTGTTTTAGCAAAACAATTCGAGGTTAAAGGAGATTACCATGAAAAAAGACGATCTTACTCAGGTGAAAAACATCGGTCCTTCGCGCATGAAATTGCTCAACGACTCTGGGATCACCACCATCAAGCAACTTGATGAAACGCCGCTGGAAAAACTGGCCCAGATAGAATCCATCGGCGGACATTATGCAAAACTAATAAAGGATGCCGTGACTGAATATTACGGGAAAAAGCCTGAAAAATTAGCCGTAACGACCGCGTCCGGCAAAGAAAAGAAAGTCGTGGACATCAACGGGAATTTACGCAAACGAATTAAAGCTCTTAATAAGCGTTTAAAGAAGGCGAGGGAAGATTTAAAGCCCTTGGGGAAAAAGAAATATCTGGAAGCATATATAGATTTTAAAAAAAGATCCAATACACTCAAGTCCCGTATTAAGGATCTGGATCAAATAGAGGGCGGCCTTTCGCAAAAGGTTAAGAAAAAAATCATCAAAAATGTCGATGCTCTGAATTTAACGTTGAAAAATGCAGGGAAAAAACCGAAAAAGAAAAATTATAAAAAATTAACCCAGGAAATTAAGTTATTTTCTAAAATGCTCCGGGACACCTCTTCTTAAATACAGACAATGTTTCGGGTGTTGGGTTGCAGGGAGATCGGAGTGACAACGAAGAATTACAATGAAGAAGATACTATTGCTGGGTGATATTCACGCAAATTATCCGGCCTTTAAAGCTATTGTGAAAGATATCCGCCCGGATCGGTTCGATTTAATCATCAACACAGGTGATTTTACTGTTTACAGTACATTTCCCAATGAGACGATCCAATGGTTTCGTAAGAGAAAAAAAATCATATGCATCTTAGGCAATACGGATCGGCGTATCTTACGAATCTTAAAGGGTAAGAAATTAAAAAAACCAAAAAAAGAAGAAAAAAGGGTCATGTACTTCTGGACTTCTGAAAATTTATTACCTGAGAATATCACATATCTGAAAAGTTTACCCAAACAAACGGATTTAAGTTTAGGTCCTATCCGAATCGGCGTGTTTCATGGGACCCTCGATGATGCGGATGAAGAGTTATTTCCTGATGCTTCCGAAGGCCGCCTTAATGAACTGGCAAAGGACTCACCCTATAAAATTCATATCATGGGCCATTCTCATGTGCCGTATTATAGAATCGTCGACGGGGTTCATTTCATCAATCCGGGCAGTGTAGGACGGATGTTTGACGGAGATCCACGGGCTTCTTTTGCAATCCTTAAGGTATCTTCAGAGAGAATAAGCGTTGAACATTTTCGCATCCCCTATCCGGTGAAAGAGGTAGTCAAAGGCCTAAAAAACAACCACCTGCCGGATATTTATTCAAAAATGTTTCGAACGGGAAAAAAATTAAATTAATTGGAGTTGCTATGAAACCCACGGAGCAAAAAAATTTTAAGAAAAAGGATTCAGAAAAGAGCGTGGCAGGTTCGACGGCGCAGATCAGAGATGTGGTGCAGAAAGTCGAATCGAAAATCAAATCCAGCACTCCTGACAAACGGATTCGAAAAATACTGAAGGTTTTAAAAAAGAAAGATAAAGAAGAAATCGTCCAGGCGGTATTAGAGAAATATTACGATTCAGAAGATTTGAAACCCTACCAGGCGGAACTTATAAAAATGCAGCGTCACCTGGAGAAAACCAAGAAAAAAATGGTTATTCTTTTCGATGGCCGGGATGCCTCCGGAAAAGGCGGAACAATCCGGCGGATTACGCGATATATGAATGAAAAAAGATATCGTGTGGTTGCCCTGGGCAAACCGAGTGAACACCAGAAAACAGAGCTCCATATCAAACGATATATCGAACACTTCCCCCATGCCGGCGAGATCGTTTTGTTTGACAGAAGCTGGTACAACCGGGCCATGGTTGAACCGGTGATGGGATTTTGTACTTCAGGCCAATATAGACGATTCATGAAAAAAGTCGTAGTGTATGAAAATAATTTCA
>JAYEFV010000376.1:0-2374 GCA_034658755.1 Thermodesulfobacteriota bacterium
AACAGGAATGCGGGATATGCATACGGTGCGGGAATCCGTGGGTCTTGATGATATGGTTCGTACAACGGAACTTTTGCTTGAAATTATTAGATTGCACACCATGTAACTTTTCAATAAGTTGTTGGAGGCGGAGCAGAGAAATGCCTAAAATGCAGAAAGCTTAGGGAAGAGGAAAGAGGAAAGAGGAAAGAGGAAAGAGAATAGAGGAAAAAGCTATGGGATATGGTCCAATCACGCATCTTAAGGATAAAAGGGAGCATATCTATTTCCTATTTCCTAATTTCTCTATTCTATCCATTTTTAAACCTGGTATCACCGAAGGCGTGGCGAAGCTTTTAAATTTGGAATTCAAGTGATATTATGATTGCATATTTTGACTGTTTTTCCGGTATTAGCGGCGATATGACCTTGGGGGCGTTTATAGACCTTGGTGTCCCCGTGAAATGGCTGAAAGAAAATCTTGACAGGATTCCACTGACCGGTTTCGATGTGTCTGTTGACACTGTAATTCGGAATGGAATTACGGCGAAAAGCGTTCAGGTTCGTGTAGAAAATGACAAAAAATCGAGAGACTATGCTCAAATAAAGTCACTGATAAAGAATAGTCCCTTATCCCGGAATGTTAAACAGATTAGCCATGACATCTTTGAACGGATTGCTGATGTGGAAGCCGTAATCCACGGGTGTCCCAGAGATAAAGTTCATTTTCATGAAGTCGGCGGTATTGATGCGATTGTTGATATCGTGGGTGCGGCACTTTGTATCAATTATTTAGGTATTAAGAAGGTAATTTCTTCAAGTATTCCTTTAGGAAAAGGATTTGTTGCCTGTGCACATGGAACTCTGCCTGTGCCGGCGCCCGCGACCATTGAAATTCTTAAAGGCGTTCCGGTTTATGGCACAAAAATACCGCATGAACTTGTCACGCCCACGGGCGCTGCAATCATTGTTACCCTGGCTGAATCATATGGGGAAATGCCGGCTATGATCATTGAAAAGACCGGTTATGGTGCCGGAAAACGTGATATAGAATCGATTCCCAATCTGTTGCGGGTTATGACAGGAACCGGCTTGTCTCGTGAAACCGGCCACAGATCGGCTCATCATAAAGATACCATTGTGGTGTTGGAAACCAGCATTGACGATATGAATCCGGAGGTATTCGGATTCCTGATGGATCGCCTGTTTGAAGAAGGTGCTCTGGATGTTTACTGGATCCCCATTTTTATGAAGAAAAACAGACCCGGTACAATGGTGCAGGTTCTGTGCCGGAGAAATCGCAAGGACGTTTTGATAAATTGTATCTTATCTGAAACCAGTTCATTGGGCGTAAGATATTATGATGCGAAACGGTGCATGCTTCCCCGTGAATCCGTTATTATGAAAACAGCCTATGGCGAAATCCAGGTAAAACGTATTGTAGAGGCGGATGGGGGCGTGCGGATTGTGCCGGAGTATGAAGTCTGCAAAAAGATAGCTCTTGAAAAGAATCTTCCGATACGGATTGTATACGACACCATTATAAAATCGCTTTAATTCCAGAAGATGTTACCGAAGAAGACCAGAATCAACCGTTAGTGTTTGGTGTTATTTAACCACGGATGAACACGAATAAACACAAATTAAAAAAAATATTAGTGTCTATTAGTGTCTATTCGCGGTTGTATTCAATACTATTTCTTGACACTATTTCTTGACAAAAATGATGCCAAGCTATAGAGACGGGCCATGAATTTAAAACAGAAATCGGTCATGTTCCTTGCGACCGGCTGTTTTATCGGGAACGTCTCTTTTGCTCCCGGAACATTTGGATCTATCCTGGGGCTCCCGCTTTGTTTTCTTTTTTGTAAAATCGATTTGACGTTTGCGGTACTTTTGACCGTGATTTTTGTTTTTTTTGCCATATGGATAGCTCAAAGGGCTGAGAAAATATTAAATACAGAAGATCCGGGCTGTATCGTCATTGATGAAATTGCAGGTATTCTGGTAACATTTACAGGGCTTCCTTTTAATATTATCTCCGTTGTTTTTGGATTTCTTATTTTCAGAGCTTTGGATATCTGGAAGCCGTATCCGATTTCATGGATGGAAAGACATTTATCAGGGGGCGTCGGCATTGTCATGGATGATGTGGCGGCGGGTGTTTTCAGCAATCTGTTATTGAGAGGCATATTTTTTTTCTATAATTGAAGAGTATAGGGATTTCCTTTTTTGGACACAGATGAACACAGATTATCAAGATTCTTAAATTAATAAATAATAATATTATCTGTGTATATCTGCGAAAATCTGTGTCCTATTTAACTTGAAGTTGGGAAGGTGTTATATAAACTTGAAGAAAAACAATTCTGCTAAATCTGATAAAGAGGACGTC
>JAYEFV010000377.1:0-2374 GCA_034658755.1 Thermodesulfobacteriota bacterium
GCTTTCGCCGGAATGACGATTCCAAGAGATTTTCGACTTTTTACGAATTCATTATGTTTATTCCGGGTCATTTTTAAATAGCGTTGGGCACGAATTTTCCAAGGCGTAAACGCCGGTTGCAGAATAATCCGAATTAAGCTATAGCGGTTTGCAAAAAAGCCTCATTGGAAAGGCATGAAGAAAAAAGTTTCTCCAGAACAAGTTATGACATGAATTTGGAGCCGACGGGCGGATTCGAACCGCCTACCTGCTGATTACGAATCAGCTGCTCTACCAACTGAGCTACGCCGGCACAGTAAAAAGACACCTACTTTGTTTATGAATCAAAATCAAGTAAAAATATTACCTGGGCCCTTGATTGATATAATTCCCGGCAGGGATTATCGTATTGATTGTATGGGATTGTCCGGATCCGAGAAGGCATATTTTGTGTCCAGGTTAACCATGGCACACAGAGCGTCTGTTGTTGTGATCGTTCCTTCAACAGAAGATGCGGAAAAGTATTTGGAAGATCTGAGATTTTTTTTAGGAAAAAACAATCCCTCCCCGGTTTATTTTCCTCCCTATAATATTTTACCTTTTCAGCATCTTTCCTATCACAGCGAAACAGCAGCCAGGCGAATCAGATTTCTTTACCGTTTGATAGTGGAGGATGCCCCGCAAATTGTGGTGACAACGGTAGCGGCTTTGCTGCAAAGGATCATCCCAAAGCAGGAACTATCTGATTATGCCGAACTTATAATGGCGGGAGAAGAGATCGATCGGGATCTATTGGTCGAGAAACTGGTTTCAGGCGGCTATGTTCGATCGGCAATAGCTGAGGAACCCGGAGATTTTTGCGTAAGGGGTGGTATACTGGACGTTTTTTCACCATTTTATTCAGATCCGCTCAGAATCGAATTGTACGGAGATACTGTGGAATCTCTAAGGTTCTTCTCGGCCGCAAACCAGAGGACAATAAAAGATATTCAGGAAGCAGTTATACTCCCGGCCCGAGAGGCTGTTTTAAAGATGGAATGTATTGATCAGATCATCGGACGGATACGGGAGCAGGCATCCCGGTTGGATCTTCCGGCAACAAAGGTCAGAAGCTTAATTGATCAGGTCAGGAATGAGGGTGTGTTTCCCGAGATTGAAGGGCTGATTCCACTCATTTATCCGGATCTTCACACGTTCTTTGATTATACGTCGAACGATGCGATTTTTATTTTGACAGAACCGGCTGAATTAGAAAAGGCTGCGGATCAATCGCAAGAGCAGGCGTCAAATTGTTTTGTTTCCGCGTGCAATGATTCCAGACTATGTGTTGAGCCTGATAGACTATATCTAAAGTGGTCGGATGCTAAAAAAATCTTTAAATATAAAAAGTTGCTGACGGTTAAACAGCTTTCCGTTTCAAAAGGCTTTTTTTATAACGGGCAGCCCTCCCGGGCATTTAATTTTACCGTTAAAGACAACATGGATATCAGCCTAAAACTTAAGCGTCGCAGGGAAAAAGCTCTTTTTTCGCCGCTTGCGAACTGGATCAACGATCAAAAACAATCCGGATGTGACACACTTCTGGTTTGTAAAACCAGCGCCCAAGCCGACAGACTGAAACCACTTTTGCTCCCATACGGTATCCATCTGAAGTTTATTGAGTTTTTCTCTGATGTTAAATTAGGTAAAAACCAGGTATATGCCTGCATCGGCCAGCTTTCTTCAGGTTTTGTATGGCCTGCTGAATTTCTGGCTATTATTACGGATTATGAAATATTTGGGTCAAAACATCGCAGTAGAATAAAACAGATGCAAAAGGTTCGAACTGAGCTCCTTGCATTCGAAGATTTAAAAAAGGGGGACCTTGTTGTTCACGTTGAACACGGAATAGGGCAGTATAACGGCCTGGTAAAACTGAGACTGAACGGGTCGAGCAATGATTTTCTTTTGATTGTCTATAAAGATGATGACAAACTCTACCTGCCTGTAGATCGCATGAGCATGGTTCAAAAATACATAGGGGTGGATGGTATCGAGCCTGTTCTTGATAAAATGGGCGGCAAATCATGGGATCGGATCAAAGCCAGGGTAAAAAAATCGGCGGAGAAGATCGCCGGGGAACTCTTGAAACTTTACGCCGAGCGTAGGATTAAACATGGCCACGCTTTCAGGGAAGTAGATGCTGATTTTTTCGATTTTGAAGCCGGTTTCCCTTACGAGGAGACATCAGACCAGCTTAACGCTATTGAAGATGTTCTCAATGATATGAAAGCATCTGTTCCCATGGACAGACTGGTATGTGGTGATGTGGGATATGGTAAGACCGAGGTCGCTCTGCGCGCATCGCTTATGGCCGTCAGTGACGGCAAACAGGTTGCCGTACTTGTGCCGACCA
>JAYEFV010000378.1:0-2372 GCA_034658755.1 Thermodesulfobacteriota bacterium
GGTCCTGAAACCGCATCTCCCACAGCATAGACATTCGACAAATTCGTACGCAAATATTGATCAACCTCAATCAGTCCTTGTCCCGAGACATTAAAGCTGAACGAATGGTTATTGCCCTGGAGTGCGCCCTTTTGACCGATGGCAACAAAAGCCCGGTCAAAATCGAGTTCAAAGGGCTGGCTATTGGGGATAATGACCGGCCAGGGGATACCCTTGGCATCGGGTTCTCCGGGTTTGGTGGGCATGCAACGCAGCCGATTGAGCTTACCGTTTTGACCTAAGAACGCAATGGTTTGGGCGCAGTCCCGAATAAGAATTCCTTCTTCCTCAGAGGCCCGGATTTCTTCGGTATTGGCAGGGATAAGATCTTCAGGGAACCAGGATAGAATTGTGACATGGGCGCCCAGACGCAAGAGTGTCCGGGCCAGGTCAAATGCGGCGTTGCCGTCCCCAATCACCGCTACTTTTTCATTGAGTGCTTTTATTTGGTTGCGATAGAGACGTCCCAAAAAAGCGAGGCAACTTTCAACCCCTTCCAGCGTTTCTCCGGGGACCCCTAATTTTAGGTCAGCCCACGTCCCAATGGAGATAATGACAGCGTCAAAGTCTTTTTTGAGCTGATCCATATCTTGGATCAGATCAATGGCATGGCCGGTAATGAATCGTACGCCGAGTTTCTTAATATACTCAAGATCAACATCCAGGATATCTTTGGGCAGGCGATGACGCCCAATTCCGTAACGGAGCAACCCGCCAACTTCTTTCTCTTTTTCGAAAACCGTTACCTCATAGCCGAATCGGGCCAGGTCCGCAGCGGCGGCAATCCCGGCCGGGCCTGAGCCGATAATGACGATTTTTTCTGACCTGTTATGAACACCAGATGATTTTATGTCTTTGGGATCGGAGCGATCATAGTCTGCCACAAATCGCTTAATATCCATAATGGCGACAGGCTCATCAAGTTCACTCCTTCTGCAGACATTCTCACAAGGGTGGGTACAAATGCGTCCGCAGATGCCGGGCAGAACATTATTTTCCCTTATAAGGTCAAGCGCTTCGGCAAACCTGCCGGCTTTTGCAAGGGCAATATAACCTTGGGCGTTTACCCCTAGCGGACAGTTTGCTTGGCAGAGTGGCCGGCGCCGCTTATCTATGACCGGCCTGCCGGGAAGGCTTCGCTGACTGTTAATTTGGATAGCTTTTTCTCCTCCGGGAAGCAGAACCGGGCATATCTCAACACAACGACCGCAAAGGGTGCATTTGTCTTGATCTACGAAGGTTTGAAGGATGTTTAGGTGAACACGGAATCCTTGGCGATTATGCTTAATTGAGGAGACTTTTGCGGGAAAAATGCATCGAATGCCAGGGTTTCTCAAAATTCTGATAAGCCCGGGTCGATGGGCATGGTTTAAAGGAATGCCAGATTTTAGAACCCACTCATCCCGGGAAAGTTTTTTATCCAGATCATAATCAGAATCAACAAGGGTGAGGGGAATGCCCAGTTCTCCAAGCTTGTTGGTTGCGGCGATGCCGGCCGGTGTCGCACCGATAACCGTGACCCGGTGAAGCCGTTCTTTGGGACGTTTCATGAAATCGCTCCTGCTTGACCCGCGGCCTTTTTCTGTCGTCCCTTGAGTGTGGCCAGACCATAGTCATGACCTTTTTTAAAGGCCTTGGTGTTAAGTTTTTCAGTGCCCTTTGGAACTGATTCTGTGACGGCTTTTTGGGCTGCATCCATGGAAATAATCTTTGTGACGGCTGTTAAAAAACCGAGCATAATGATATTGGCGATCATTGTTCGTCCAAGCTCTTCGGCCATGCCCGTGGCAGGGATAGAAAAAAAGTCACATTTTAATCCACGGGCAGGGTGAACCAAATTCTGATCAATGATTAACGTTCCTTTTTCCTTGATCTGTTTGATGAGTTTATCATAGCCTGATTGCGACATGCAGACCAAAATATCCGGGTGATTGACATAAGGGTAATGAATCATTTCATCGGAAATGACAACCTGAGCATTACACGACCCTCCACGAGACTCGGGCCCGTATGACTGGACAAGTGTGCTTTCCCTGTGTTCACCAATGGCAGCCGCTTTTCCCAGGATAATACCCGCAAGGATAATACCCTGCCCACCAAAGCCTGTGATTATAATTTCTTTTTTTTTATGTTTATGAGAGTCGGTCATGAGTTCAACCCCGGAACGTTTTCCTGAAGACGGCTCGGCCGGTAGATTTTGTCATAATTTTCAATAAACGTTGGTCGATCCAGATCGATAAATTTGCCCAAAATGATGCCCTTTTCAAAGTCTATATCAAGTGTAGCAGGATCCGCATCATTTTTGATAATCGCTTTTTCCTGGTATAACTTTA
>JAYEFV010000379.1:0-2364 GCA_034658755.1 Thermodesulfobacteriota bacterium
ATTGCGGTGGGGCTGAAAAAAGATCAGTTCGCGGAGGTGATAATCAATCAGCTTTACAAGCACACACAGATGGAGAACAGCTTTGGCATCATTTTTCTTGCCATTGTGAACAACCAGCCCCAACAACTTTCTTTGAAAAAGATTCTTGAGCATTTCATTCTTCACCGCAGGGAGATTATTATCCTGCGGACCCGGTATGACCTGAAAAAGGCTGAAGCGCGGGCCCATATCCTGGAGGGCTTAAAAATCGCCCTTGAAAATCTTGATGATGTCGTATTTCTGATTCGGAAATCGAAATCTCCGGACGAGGCAAAAAAAGGCCTGATTCGGACATACGACCTGACTGTGATTCAGGCCCAGGCCATACTCGACATGCGTCTGCAGCGGCTTACCGGTTTGGAGCAGGAAAAAATTCTGGAAGAATACAAGAATACTCTCAAGGATATTGCCTGGTACAAAGAGATTTTAGGCAGTGAGCGTCTTGTGAAAAATATTATCAAGGACGAGCTTACAGAAATACAGCAAGATTATGGTGATGAGCGACGGACTGAGATTGTTGAATCAACAAAAGAGATAACCATTGAAGATATGATTGTTGAAGAGGACATGGTTGTCACCATTTCAAAAAGCGGTTATATAAAACGGAATCCCATTACCCTTTACCGGAAACAGCAGCGCGGCGGCAAAGGAAAGACAGCCATGGGAGTTAAGGATGACGATTTTATTGCGAATCTCTTTGTGGCGTCCACCCATCATACATTTCTGTTTTTCACAAACCAGGGAAGGGTTTACTGGTGCAAAGTGTACGATATTCCCCAGGCCGGGCGCATGAGCCGAGGAAAAGCAATTGTTAATCTTCTTAACCTGGGAAAGGATGAGAAACTTACTAACGTGCTTGCTGTCCCGGCATTTGATCCGGGGTATTACATTATTATGGCAACCAGAAACGGACTGGTCAAAAAGACCGATCTTATGGCGTTTTCCAGGCCCAGATCCGGCGGTATCATCGCCTTAAGTCTGGTTCCAGGTGACGAATTGATTGCAACAAGGATAACGGACGGGACCCAGAATATCTTTTTGGGTTCTGCCATGGGCAAATCTATACGCTTTCACGAGTCCGACGTTCGATCGAGCGGCCGCGTCGCAAGGGGCGTTCACGGGTTGAGGCTTGCCAAAGGGGACCGAATTGTTGGCATGGAGGTTCTAAGCCATGGCCAGACGCTGTTTGCGGCAACGGAAAACGGGTACGGGAAAAGAACTTCAATTGATGAGTATCCTCTCCAGAGGCGTGGGGGCAAGGGTGTCATTACCATTAAGACAAGTAAGCGAAACGGACAGGTCGTGGCAATACTGTTGGTTGATGATGACGATGACCTGATGTTAATGGCCGACACAGGAAAGCTGATACGAATGTCGGTGAGCCAAATTTCTGTGATCAGCCGTAACACCCAGGGGGTAAAGATTATCGGGCTGTCACACGAAGAAAAAGTTGCGGGTGTTGCAAGACTCGCTGAAAAGGAAGATCATTTATAGTTGAGGTGATTAGCCAGTGAAAAATCAAATAGATGTCAGTGCCGTAAAAATCGGCGTTGTGGGTGCTGGAAGTTGGGGTACGGCTCTTGCCGATCTTTTGGCTTTAAAAGGTTTTAAAATTGATTTATGGGTATTTGAAAAGGAAGTAGAAGAGCAGATCCGAGATTACAGGGAAAACAAAGTTTTTCTCCCCGGTTATTCACTTTCAGCCAACATATTCCCTTCCAACGATATTTCCGAAGTTGTATTAGAAAAAGACCTTGTACTGATTGTTGTGCCGTCCCATGTTATGAGGGAGACGGCTCGAGAAATTCGCGGGCATATTTCACCCGGCACGATTATTGTGTCGGCTTCCAAAGGTATCGAGAACAAGACCCATTTGACCATGTCCGGTGTGCTCAAAGAGACCCTCCCTGAAATTGCCGATAATTTTTTTGCAGTCCTTTCAGGCCCGAGTTTTGCGCGGGAAGTAGCGAATAAATTTCCCACCGTTATCGCTGTGGGATCAAAAGACCAAAAAATAGCAGGCTATATTCAGCATCTATTTGCAACTTCGTATTTCAGGGTTTATACAAACAATGACATGATCGGTCTTGAGCTGGGAGGCGCTGTAAAAAATGTTATTGCCATAGCCGCCGGGATCATGGATGGTCTTGGGCTGGGTTTAAATACAAGGGCGGCACTGATTACCAGGGGTCTGACAGAGATTCGTCGGCTGGGATTAAAGCTTGGAGCCGACCCGCGTACTTTTGCCGGGATTGCCGGTGTAGGGGACCTGGTGCTGACCTGCACCGGAAATATCAGCCGGAACCATACCGTGGGGAAAAAGAT
>JAYEFV010000380.1:0-2353 GCA_034658755.1 Thermodesulfobacteriota bacterium
GACCTGCCCGCTCGTGCCTTGCAATGGCAGGCGGGAGCGACTCCATAACTTTAGGCACTTTAGGTCACTTATCACTTTTAACTTGTCCGGGCTTTAGAATAACAGACTCTCTTAGGGTTAAACCAAAGCCCGGTCCTCCCTCCGGGGCGGCGCATGGGCCAGAATTTTTATTCGGGCACCACTTCAATAATAATTTCAGGCTCAACATCCTTGTAAACGCGAATAGGGACTTTGTAGGTCCCAATATTTTTAATAGGTTCATTAAGCAAAACCATCCTTTTTTCCACCTCAATATTTTTTCCTGCAAGGGCCTTTATAATATCACGGGTTGAAATCGAACCGTAAAGACGATCCTCTTCACTTATCTTTGCAGCAATCGTGCATACAACACCTTCAAGTCTTTCCGCCATCTCTTGGGCAAATTCTTTCTCCTTGGAAATCTGGAGTTCAAATTTGGCTTTGTCTTGCTCCAGCATTTTGCGATTTTGAGACGTGGCAGGCACAGCCTTGTTTTGAGGTAAAAGGTAGTTACGGGCATAACCGTTTGCCACGGTTACCTCGCTACCGATTATTCCTAATGACCCGATCGTTTCTTTCAATATTATTTTCATTATTAATCTCCATAAATAGTCAATATTAGATATTCAATTTGTTTCCGGTTTGCCCGGGCTATGTTCTAATTTTCTAAAATTTAGCCACATATCAAAAAAGCCAAGCCCTATTATAACGAGCAGTACTACCTGCTGCAGGGCAATAAGACTGTATAAAAAAACCCTGAGCATACGGGGAAATTTTTTTTTCTCAAAATAGAACGATACAATGGCAATCCCTTGAAAAAAATATATGGTTAACATGATTAAAAGGCCGTTTAAGCCGAAAAATTTCAAAGTTCTTTCAGGCAAAAGGAGCAGAAGGCCGCAGCCGATGATACCCCATACAAGAAATTCCGGTGCCTTCCAGTGCTTGAGGGATCCAAATGAAGGGTAAAAGAATCCATGGCTTTTTAATATCGGTTTTGCGACCAGCAAATTTGTCCAGGATACAAATAAAGTTGAAGCCACTACAAGCGCAGGAATGATTCTAATCAGAACATACTCGATATTTTCCAGTGCATTTGAAATCATGTGGATACTTTCCTGTGATACCCCCATGTTTTCGTAAATTGCTAATGTAAGTATGAGGTTTTTGGATACATATTCTGCTACAAGGGCGTAAAACCCTTTGTCTGATAAATTATTGTAAAAGAGCAGGACGACGATCCCTGTAAATATCACGGAACCGCATGTATATAGCATTGTCTTCTCAATGGAAAAATCCAGCTCAATAAGTTCACTCAGGACAAAGCCTAGCAAAAGCAGTTCAACAAAGAACAAAATGTCAATTGATAACCCGCCGAGAACGGCGACCATCACTATGATGGTTAAAATCGGGATTATAGCTCCGGTTGCTCTGCCAAGTTTTGAGCGATAGAAAAGAATCGGCAGGGGAATAAACAGAGAACAAACGAACCCGATAATCGGAATATAAACTGATATTGCAAATATAAGGCTTGTGATCGCAATGCCGCTTACGATATCCTTTGGGATATTCCCCTGAATAGTTCGAGGCATTACTTTCTTCTCCTTTGAGGCAGCCTCTAATTAGTGCCCATCAATAAATACATTTGAGCACTATGAAGTTTGCAATTTATAAATGAGGGATTTTTTTGATGAGCAAGGCCGCACAAGGGTTTTCGCCCGAGGCGTACTTGAAGTACGTCGAGGGCGGAAACCCGCGGAGAACGCCGCTCATCGAAAAAATAGCCATTTATGGATGGAAACTAATTAATTGTAGTCCATCGTTCCAACGAAAGGCAGAAGGGCAATTGTACGTGCACGTTTGATTGCATGAGTCAAGGCACGTTGGTGTTTTGTACATGTTCCGGATATACGCCTTGGAATGATCTTGCCACGTTCTGTTGTAAAATACTTAAGTGATTTTACATCCTTGTAATCTATAACCAGACTGGTGTCGGCACAGAAACGACACACTTTGCGACGATGAAATACTCTCTTTTTTCTGTTCCCACCGGTTCTTTTTTTCCTGCGGATAAAGGGTACAACCATTTTATATCTCCTCTGCATTACTTGTGGGTAATGTTGTTTTATTCCCTACAGCTTCATATTCCGGAGCATCGGAAGGCGTCGTATCAGCATCAGATTCATCATTTTGTTCGGCATCGGATTCATCACTTTGTTCGGCATCGGATTCATCACTTTGTTCGGCATCGGATTCATCACTTTGTTCGGGTTGGACTTTTCGGCTTCGGCCTTGGCCATTTCTTCTTTAACGCTTTCAACATCAACATCTTTTT
>JAYEFV010000381.1:0-2348 GCA_034658755.1 Thermodesulfobacteriota bacterium
CAAAAAGATCGCGTAATGGAATTGACAGCTGAGTGGGCTCTGAGGCATCTAACGTGAAGGCCTGACTTGGCAAGAGAGCGAGTAGCCTAACCTTAAAGGATAGAGACCGATCCTGATAAGGTCGGACTCTATTCCCGCCGATGGCGGGATTCAAGAAGCCCGGTTTTCGAGATGCTCTGTATATGAAAATGGTGAGTGAAAATGGTGAAAATGGTGAAAATGGTGTGAAAATGGGGTCAGCCCTTGACATAGGACATTTTTTCGGAGCTAAGGCCCTTCCTTGTGAGCAATAAAGGATGTCCCTAAATCCCATAATGGATTTGCATGGATTTGATGACCCCATGGATTTGACCGGATGGCTCTCTTCGCAAACCAATGATATCAAACATCAGCATTATATACACAATAACCTAGTGAATTTCTTTTTTGACAGGACGCACTGGATTTACGGGATTTTTTCTCATCTTCATCCTGATCATCCAGTAAATCCTGTCTAATGCAAGCCTATACTTTATTAAAAGCAACCCAACAGATAACTGAAAAGTATGATGAGACGACGTTGGCCAGCGCGAACAATAAGAAAGTATGTGCTGTTGCAGTTACCAGGGCTGCTGGCGCTGATTTTATTGCTAAAGTTAATCCAGAGGTGGTTTGCCATTCCAGAGTGGCTATTCTGGACCTCCATTGCCATATGGGTAGTGAAGGATGCGATTCTCTTCCCATTTGTATGGCGGGCATACGACTCGGGGCGCCCGGAAGATGAAAAGATGCGTGGCGCTCGCGGCATAGCCAAAGAACGACTGGCCCCTTCGGGCTATGTATTTGTTCGTGGAGAACTTTGGAAAGCAGTGCTAATGAAAGGAAGCCCGCCAATAGAAGAGGGAGAAGGCGTATTGGTTCACGCAAAAGAGGGGCTCACACTTGTCGTGCAACCCGATAAAGGGGAGTCGTCCTTAAATAATCCAATAACATAGTTTAAATGTGTAGTTATTTGATTATTTAAGGATGCAAAAAACTGGTCAAGTCTGCTCTTGACTCTTGCTAACATTCCATATGAGTCAAGGGCAGACCCCATGGATGATAGGAATAATAAAACAATGAATAACGCATACGTTCACGGTTACGATCAACGAGAAAATATTCGTTTACAAGACCAAGCTTCGACTCTTGTCGATTTATTGCATTCTGATACATCATTTCCCGCAGAAAGTAGAGTTCTGGAAGCAGGGTGTGGTGTGGGAGCACAAACCGGTACTCTGGCAAAAAATAGTCCAAATGCCTATATCACCTCGATTGACATTTCTGAAACCTCTGTTGCAGAAGCTAAGCAGAGGATAGAGTCAGAAGGAATCACCAATGTTCATTTTCAGCAGGGAAACATCTTCGATCTATCTTTCGAGCCAGAATCGTTTGACCATGTTTTTGTCTGTTTCGTCCTTGAGCATCTTCCTAACCCTGTCGAAGCTCTTTCCGTCCTAAAGAAATATATCAAGACTGGTGGAACCATAACCGTTATCGAAGGCGACCATGGTTCGACTTACTTCTACCCTGATAGCGAAGCCGCTCACAAAGCAATCCAATGTCAGGTTGAGCTTCAAAGAAGAAGTGGTGGAAATGCAATGATTGGGAGAGAACTATATCCTCTTATCATCAAAGCAGGCTATGAAATGGTTCGTGTTTCCCCTCGAATGGTTTATGTTGATTCCAGTAAACCTCAATTAGTCGAAGGTTTTACTAAGAAAACTTTTACTGCAATGATTGAGGGTGTTCGTGCTACTGCTATTGAAGCGGGAATAATAGATCAGCTCACGTTTGATAAAGGTATTAAAGACCTTTACAGGGCCGCAGAGTATGATGGTGTTTTTTGCTACACTTTTTTCAAAGCTGTTGCTGAAAAGAGATAATTTACCGAACAAACGGTTTAAGAAAGACTGGAAAATTTGTTACGCTCCTTTACTAGCCTCTTAACCGTGGGTTATGACTGAACTTGCAGGTATTGAGAGCGAAAGTAAAACGAGGCGCCTGTGAAATTCGAAGATACTGTCTATGCCTTTTTGAAGGAACTGGGGCACTTTGATTATGATGTGTCAGGTGCCGACCTTGCCTGGGATCTGATCTTCCATGACAGTAAAGGTAAATGGAAACATGTGTATGTTACTAAATACAGGAAAACTTCCTATATCAGCCATATTGACGGCAATAGCTGTTCACTGGAAGTGAAACCGAAAAAGAGCGTGCAGGCGATGGTATCGTTTGGTTTTTCTTCCTATGAAGACGGCTGTAACGACCCAGCCAGTGTATGGGGGCCTATGATCGCATCGGCCAGCACCTGGCTTAAGACAGTTAGA
>JAYEFV010000382.1:0-2346 GCA_034658755.1 Thermodesulfobacteriota bacterium
ATTTCAGTGTTGCCGATATACTGCGGAAATGTCCCGGTGTTGGTATTGATATGATACGCAGAGTGCTCAAAGACCTTCAGGCGCAAGGGGTTATTGAATGTCTAGGCCGTGGCAGAAATGCAAAATGGAACAAAACCGGGAATTAGGTAATAACAATTAATATAGGTAATAAATTAGGTAACAAGTGACGATATGTACACCGAAGACGAACTTATACCACTGTCAGCCTTGCAGCACCTCCTTTTTTGCGAGCGTCAATGTGCTTTGATTCATGTTGAGCAAATGTGGGTCGAAAATCTGTTTACTGCCGAAGGTAGAATCATGCACGAACGGGTTGATACAGGCAATAGGGAATCCAAAGGTAATGTGCGAATCGAGTATGGCATGCCTTTGCGGTCGCTTGGTTTAGGGTTAACCGGCAAGGCCGATGTTGTCGAATTTCACCTGTTAAATGAGGAATCATTGTCTGGGAGTAAATCCAAGGAGAAGTGGCAACCGTTTCCGGTTGAATATAAACGTGGCAGGCCTAAAAAGGATAATTGCGACAAAGTGCAGCTTTGTGCTCAGGCTTTATGCCTGGAAGAAATGCTGAATACTGAAATCCCGGAGGGGGCTCTTTTTTACGGGAAAACCCGCCGAAGGCAGGATGTAGCATTTGACAGAGCTCTGAGGCTGGAAACAGAAAAAGCGGCAAAACGAGTACATGAACTTATTAAAGCTGGGAAAACGCCAAAACCGGTGTATTCAAAAAAATGCGATAGCTGTTCTTTTGTGGGTTTGTGCCTGCCAAAAACCATAGAAAAAAGCCGTTCTGTAGACCGTTATCTTAAAAACGCTATACAAAAATTATGAAAAAACATCTCAATACCCTTTTCGTAACCACGCAAGGAGCCTATTTGGCCAAAGAAGGCGAAACCGTTGTTGTTAAAGTGGAGCGAGCGGTTCGCCTGCGTTTACCGATACACACATTAGGTGGAATCGTCTGTTTCGGGAACATAATGTGCAGCCCATTCCTAATGGGATTTTGCGCCGAGCGTGATGTGGCTATCAGCTTTTTGTCTGAGTATGGACGCTTTCTTGCAAGAGTGCAGGGACCTGTATCAGGAAATGTACTATTGCGGCGTGAACAATATCGACGCGCTGATGATATGGATGTTTCTGCAAATGTTGCAAAAGCTTTAGTAATAGGCAAGCTTGCGAATTGCCGAACTGTTCTGCAGCGCGCCCTGAGAGATCATCCCGATAAAATAAATAAAGAGGGAGTTCAGCGGGCATCACAGCAAATAAACAGCTTTTTAATAGGGTTACAATCAGATTTGCCGTTGAATGTTGTTAGGGGAATTGAAGGAAAAGCAGCACATACTTATTTTTCGGTATTTGACCATCTTATTACTTCTCAGAAAAAAGATTTTTATTTTCACGGGCGAAATCGCCGCCCCCCATTGGACAATGTAAATTGTCTGTTGTCATTTCTGTATACGATTTTAATGCACGATATTCGTTCAGCCCTTGAATCCGTAGGCCTTGACTCAGCCGTTGGATTTTTGCACAGAGATCGTCCGGGCCGTCCGGGTCTTGCTCTTGATCTCATGGAAGAATTCCGACCTTTTTTGGCGGATCGTTTAACATTATCATTAATAAATCTTGGCCAGGCAAAAAATAAAGGCTTCCAAAAAAAAGAATCCGGCGCTGTTTTGATGAATGACGAAATGAGAAAAACTCTTTTGGTTGCCTATCAAAAACGCAAACAAGATGAAATATTCCATCCTTTTCTTGAAGAGAAAGTTTCAATCGGCATGTTATTTCATGTCCAGGCCTTATTGCTGGCCCGATATTTGCGTGGCGATCTGGACGGATATCCGCCTTTTATTTGGAAATAGGATAAGATTATGCTTGTGTTGGTCAGTTATGATGTTTCTACAGTTGACAAGAACGGTCAGCGCCGATTGCGGAGGGTGGCAAAAGTTTGTCAAAATTATGGACAACGGGTCCAGTATTCTGTTTTCGAGTGTATTGTTGACCCTGCACAATGGACAATTATGCGCCAAAAATTGATTGATGAGATAAAGCCCGAAAAAGATAGTTTGAGATTTTACTTCCTTGGTTCAAATTGGAAACGTCGTATAGAACATGTAGGTGCAAAACAAACGTTCGATCAGGAAGGCCCCTTGATTATTTAAAATCACCTGCGAACCTGAAGTAAACATGTTTTGCCTGGAGGGTTCGCAATAAGAAAATGCTCTATAATATGAGACTATTAATAATGTGTTCTTTGAAAATCGAACAAGTAAAACCTATAAAGATTATAGGCCCGCGGAAACAACCAAATAAAAGTTAATTATTCAA
>JAYEFV010000383.1:0-2340 GCA_034658755.1 Thermodesulfobacteriota bacterium
ATGAGCAAGGTGTTTCGTGCTCGTTTTGTAGAAGCACTTCGTAAAATGACAGAGGTAGATAATACTACGGCCAAGAAGCTTTTTGCAAAAAAATGGGTTGTCTATTGCAAACAGCCTTTCTTTGGACCACAACAGGTTGTGGAATATCTGGGTAGATATACCCACAAAATTGCCATTAGCAACCACCGGATACAATCCATTGATAACAGCTCGGTTACTTTTACAGCTAAGGATTATCGGCATGGCGGTAGAAAGCACCCGGTTACCCTAAATGATAAAGAATTTATTCGGCGGTTTGCCTTGCACATTTTACCTAAAGGATTTACACGTATCCGGCACTATGGAATACTCAGCAGTTCCCTTAAAAAAACAATACTCGCTAACGTTGAAAAGGAAATCGGGAAAGTAGTCCTTCCGGAAAGGGAACCGCCTAAACTGGGCAAATGTCCCCTCTGTAAAACTGGAGATCTTGTTACCATCTTCCGTTTCAATAGCAGAGGACCTCCAAAACAGGTCTTTTATCATACCTGTAAATCATCTCTTCAATTAACACCCTAAAGGTGAAGGGGAAAGGTATGCACTCCTCTGAAAATTAAGTGGAACCAGCAGATTACAAATCGGGAAATCCAATAGTTATTCAATGCCTATAGCACCTTTTTACCGCTAATTATTCTTTTGCACCCCTGGTTAAACCTTTCCGGTGCTACCACCAATTCAATCATTACCCATAGTAGTTGTTTCAAACGCCGGTTTCGTCAACACGGTATTCAGATTTGGTGTTGCACACCATCCGAATACTTAGTTGTTAGCAAACGTAGTTTTCTATTTCTTCATTAAAAGTGTCAAGATTCAATTTCCAAGTGGAAGCTTGCCGAAATATTTTTTCAATATTCGAAATAGGAATATAAATGTATTTCTTGTCAAAACTGTTTCAATTAGAATTCAAATTAGTTCAATTTATTTTCCGTCTTTTTTACAATTCATGTATCTACTATATGAATCTATTATCAACTGTTTTCAATGAAAAAAATACCAATCATTTTATTGCTTTCAATATTTGCCTTTACACTTTTTGCTGAAGAAGATCCAGTTTCTAAAAAGAAACCACGTAGAAAGGATGCATTAAATGTTTACATGGATGCTTCTAATTATTTAAAAAAGGAAGTACCTTTTATCAATTATGTTCGAGATGTTCAGGATGCAGATTTGGTCGTTTTGGTAACGTTTCAATCAACAGGTTCGGGAGGTGGAGAGTATACCTTTTTTGTTGATGGACAAAAGAAATTTGCTGGCATAAAAGACACTGTTAAATTTCATACTTACCCTGATGATACTGACGAACAGGTAATGCGAAAAGGTGCAACCGTTTTTAAGATGGGATTAATGAGGTATATTCTTGAAACGCCAATGGCTGAATTTATTGATATTCAATTTACGGAGCCAATTGAAGAAGAGGTTTCTACGGATAAATGGAATAACTGGGTTTTTACAACCAGTTTAAGTGGCTCTTTACAAGGACAACAATCTGCTGATGCAAGAGCTTTTAATACTGTTTTCAATGCCAACAGAACTACTCAGAAATTGAGATTAAGTACTGGAATTATCTTCAATACTTCAAAAACGGAATATGATTACGGAGACTTTACCGCCACAGACAAAAGAGAAAATAGTAGAATTTATGGTGATATTGTAAAAAGTTTAGGAGAACATTGGGCCTTAGGTGCTTCGTCTGATGTATTTAAATCGATTTACTCCAATTACGACATTGGCTTTACAGTTGGCCCCGCAATCGAATACGATATTTTTCCGTATTCAGAGTCAACTCGTAGAATTTTCCGTTTTACATATATAATGAATTATGGATTTAGTAATTATACCGATACAACTGTATTTTTAAAGACTGAAGAGTCGCTTTGGTCGCATTGGTTAGAGACTTCTTATACAAATTTCCAACAGTGGGGAACGCTGAATTTCACCGCCGGATGGAGTAATTATTTACATGATTTTTCACTAAACCGTTTAACAATTGGAGCTTATGCGAGTGTGAAAATCGCCAAAGGTTTAACTTTTAATATGCAGGCCGGATATCAGTTTATTCACGATCAGGTTTCGTTAAGAAAAGGCGATGCATCGATTGAAGACATTCTGCTAAATCGAAAAGAGTTATCAACTACATATGGATATCAAACCAGTGTGGGAATTACTTATCGTTTTGGTTCTATCTATAATAATGTTGTAAACCCAAGGTTAGATGTGTTGTTTTAAGGTTAAAAATAAACCAGATACAATAGCCGTCAACAGCGATTTGTCAGAATCCGATTTGATAGTGATTGGCTCAGC
>JAYEFV010000384.1:0-2330 GCA_034658755.1 Thermodesulfobacteriota bacterium
TCCGGGCGAGTTTCGGTCGGGTGTAAAAGTCCCCTCACCGGCGGGATTAAGGAAGCCAATTCCGGCGGCCAGGGCGCTCAAGTCCTCGCCCGGTTGAACTATGCCGCCATTGTACTTGAAGGCAAATCCAAAGATGACACGCTCTATAAAGTGCTTATTAACAAAGACGGAGTAAAAATAATTCCCGATAACAGCCTTCAAATGATAGGGAACTACGATTTGATTGATAAGATAAAATCAGAATACGGTGACACGGTTGCCTGCATCTCCATCGGTCCGGCCGGCGAAATGAAAATGGCCGCCGCCACGGTAGCCTTTACCGACATGGAACAACGACCGACCCGTCATGCGGGTCGCGGCGGTGTGGGTGCGGTTATGGGGGCCAAAGGTGTCAAGGTCATCGTGCTGAATGATAACGGGATGCCAATGAGGACTCCCAAGGATCCGGAAAAGTTTAAAGCGGCAAACAAGGCGTTTGTCCAGGGTTTAAAAAAACATCCCATAACGGGCCAAGGGCTTCCTTCATTCGGAACCAACATATTGACCAATTTGATAAACGAAGCCGGCGCATTACCCTCTCACAATTTTCAAACCGGCCGCTTTGACGGCGCCGGCAATATCAGCGGCGAAACTCAGTCGGAGATCATGAAGTCCCGCGGGGGTACGGTCGGAAAGGGCTGCCACAAAGGCTGCGTCATCCGGTGTTCGGGCATCTACAATGATAAAGACGGCAACTACCTGACCAAACGGACGGAATATGAGACAGTCTGGGCCCACGGCACCAACTGTGGCATTGATGATATGGATGTCGTTGCCATTCTTGATCGTCTGGACGATGATTACGGTTTGGATACCATCGAAATGGGAGCCGCTATCGGTGTGGCCATGGAGGCTGGACTGGCCAAGTTCGGTGATGGCGAAGCTGCCATTAACCTTTTAAAGGAAATCGGCAAAGGCACGCCGCTGGGGCGTATTCTCGGAAACGGGGCCGCCGTAACCGGCAAGGTTTTTGGTGTTGAAAGGGTTCCCGTGGTCAAGGGCCAGGCCCTGCCTGCCTATGATCCCCGCTCGGTCCAGGGTATTGGGGTAACCTACGCCACTAGCACCATGGGTGCCGACCACACGGCCGGCTATGCGATCACCGCCAATGTCCTCGGTGTCGGCGGTACCGTGGACCCTCTGAAACCTGAAGGTCAGGTGGAGCTTTCCCGAAACCTCCAGATTGCCACGGCCGCTATCGATGCAACCGGATTGTGTTTGTTTATTGCGTTTGCGATTCTGGATCAGGAGGATACATTCAATGCCATGATTGACATGATAGGGGCATTTACCGGTCAGGATCTTACTGCTGATGACGTAGTCGCATTAGGGAAAAAAATACTTGACTATGAAAGAGATTTCAATACCCGGGCAGGCTTCACATCAAAGCAGGATCGGCTGCCCGACTTCTTTAAAAATGAACCCTTGCCGCCCCATAATGTAACTTTTAAGGTCAAAGACGAAGATCTTGATCAGGTATTTAACTGGTAAGCAAATATTTGATATTAACCCCCCTCAACAAGATCAAGAGCAGATGCCAGGATTTTATCCTGAAACCGGTAGGCAAGGGCGGATTCAAGCATGCCAAGATAAATTACTTTGTCGAGTTTGGCCAAAACGGACAGAGCAGCCAGAGTCCGGTCATTGATTTTGTACGTGCAAAAAATGAGCTTAGGAGACAAGGAAACTCTTTCCAGGATCCCGATCCAGCTCTCCCGCGAACCAGAAGCAGCGGGAACCATTTTTTTCAAGAACCTGTGCCCACTTACACGCTTCTAAGGAGACACCATCAGTACCTGCAAACCGTGTTGAAATAAAACCGATGTTTTTTCGCTTCATTTGTTTATGAATCCATCCTTAAGCATAGTTAGTTTCCATCCATAAATGGTCTTTTTGCCCAATCTCTGCGTTATGTTCAAAAAATAATCCTCGGAATAATAAACATATGCCTGTGGTTATTTTTTTCACATGCCTTGATCTTGAACAAAAATCCTCATCTATGGATGGAAACTAGTTAGGAATATCTTTCTTAAACCGCGTAATAAAGTTAGTTCTTTATGTTATTATGTGGTTTTACTGTCAAATCTCCGCAAAAGTCGGGCCAACTGCGGCAATATTAAATAATATAATATATCAATTAGTTAGGTTGATGAAGATAAAAACCGGCCTGCAATATCGAGTAGATGATTCTTGATAGATTGGGAAATTTATTTCATAATATGAAAAGTATTATACACTTTTGGAGCGATATTGAGAATAAAAAAGTTTGAAAGATTATTCAGGGGAAAGAA
>JAYEFV010000385.1:0-9579 GCA_034658755.1 Thermodesulfobacteriota bacterium
AGATTTAACCCATTAACTGTAGAAATCGTCTTGGCCTGTTTTTCTTGACTCATAACAAAATTTCGCATAGCCTGTGATAGTAAAAGCGCATTCCAAGGTATTGGCATGCGAGCATAGCGATTTTATTATTTGTTTTATCAATAGGCTGTATAAATTTCGAGACGTTTAATTACTGTCGGCACCATGAGCCTTGAGGGAGACTGCGATATGAAGGTGCATTTTAAATTTGATGAATCGGACCCTAAGGATACACGCTTTACAGTGGTTATTGATGATGCACCTTGTGGAAGGCTGTCCATGACAACCGAAGATGCCGTCAGGATGGCTGACATCGTCAAATCAGGATGCTTACAGTATCAATGTGATTTTGAATCTTCCGGCGAGCTTTACAAATCCGAAAGCTTTGTGGTCTGGCATAAAAGAAGTGGTAAGGAAAGAAGGAGCGGACAGGATCGAAGAAAGAGTAAAGATCGAAGAAACGGACAAGACAGGAGAAACTAACGGTGGACTTATGGAAATCAAGACGGTCAAGATTGAAAAAACGGATGATTTGAATATGATTCTAGGCCATTCTCACTTTATCAAGACGGTCGAAGATGTCTATGAGGCGATAGTCAATACCGTACCGGGGGCGAAATTCGGTATGGCATTCTGTGAAGCTTCCGGTCCGTGTCTGGTGAGATATACAGGCACAGATAATGATTTAATTGAATTGGCCAAGAAAAATGCCTATAATCTTTCGGCCGGTCACAGTTTTATTGTCTTTATGAAAGACATGTTCCCCGTCAATGTTTTGAATGCGATCAAGGATGTTCCGGAAGTCTGTAGGGTCATTTGCGCAACGGCAAATCCTGTGGAAGTTCTGGTTGTAGAAACAGAGCTGGGACGAGGAATAGTCGGTGTCATTGACGGGTTTCGCTCAAAAGGGATTGAAACCGAAAACGATATTAAGGAACGAAAGGAATTTTTGCGGACCATCGGTTATAAGCAGTAAGTGTTTTGAAATGCCTCATCATATGTACATGAGATTGGCTTCCAACTCATCTCCTTTCAGCCGGATAAGCACATACCCCCCCATGCATAACATGCCCGGATTCAACACCTTTGTTTTGCCGATAAAATCTTCGGACTCTGCTTCATGAATATGACCCGTCAGACAGATATCCGGTTGGACGCGCTGGATAAATTCCAAAACTGACCGGTTGCCCACGTTTTCTCCGGAAGGAAGATCGGCTGCTTTTGATCCAAAGGGCGGATCATGGGCCACGAGAATCAGTTTCGGCAGATGCTTTATTTGTTCATAACCCTGCTTTAGCCACTGTGCCAGCTTGGCGTCGGGGACCTCGGAGGGGGTCATAAAAGGAGTTGGTGTAGAAAATCCCACACCCATAATACCGATATCATCGGTTAGTTGTTTGCCCTTTGCATGGATATTCCACCCCTTATCATCTAAATAAGAAGTGATTTCAGGTTGATCCATATTGCCTATCTGAGCATAAATATTTGGATTTAAGCTAAAAACCACCTCAAGCAGCTCACTTGCCCTGCGTATGCCACCTCTGTTGGTTATGTCGCCGCTGATTATTACACCGTCTGCATCGGCAAGATCTGGTATTTCATCAACCAGTGAAATATCTTCATGAATATCGCCAAATCCTATCCAGAATTTTCCGTTTCCGCTCATAAAATAATCCCTTTTCCTATATCCTATTTATAATAGAAGCCATATACCCGGCCCCAAATCCGTTATCGATATTCACAACAGCAACATTTGAACTGCAGCTGTTCAACATGGCAAAAAGCGCTGTTAAACCACCAAAGCTGACACCGTAGCCTACGCTTGTGGGAACGGCTATCACCGGCCTGCTGACCATTCCTGCAACCACGCTGGGAAGCGCACCTTCCATTCCTGCTACTACAACAAGGACAGAAGCCCGGTCGATTAATTTTTTATGGTTAAACAACCGGTGAATACCGGCAATCCCGACATCAAAAACAGATTCTACCGGGTTTCCCATTGCCTGTGCCGTAAGAAATGCCTCTTTGGCAACCGGTATGTCTGATGTTCCGGCTGAAATTATAACTATGGTTCCTTTTCTCCGTACAGGGATTTCATGTTTTTTCCAGACAACCATTTTTGCATCTTTATGATATACTGCCTCAGGGAAGCGTGAAACAACTTGATCCGCCTGATGGGCATCTATGCGAGTAACCAAAACGACTTTTTCTTGGAGCAGCATTTTTTCCATGATACCGATAATCTGGTCGGCTGTCTTTTTCTGCCCAAAGATAACTTCAGGAAACCCCTTGCGCAATGAGCGGTGATGATCTATATGGGCATAGTCAAGATCTTCAAATGACAGGTGCTTGAGTTTTCGGGCGGCATCTTGGACAGATATTTTGCCCGAGGCAACATTACCAAGGATCTGATTTAAGGATTCAATATCCATGATATGATTTCCTTTTTTTTGACAGGATAACAGAATTATCTGAATGAAACAATTTTTTCAAAAACCTAAAGTGTTACCTTTTTTCTTGGTAATTTTACTTTATATAAGAGGCACTCACGATGAGAACTGACACGCACTTCTATTGAAGGAAGTCGTTTGGATTTGAACTTCATGGCCTTACAGCCATGAGGAAAGTTCTTGTCCCAGGTGACATAGTAATGTTCGCATTTATGGCAGTCTATCATTTGCTGAACTAAGGGCTCACTAAAAAATGTTGATATTTATAACATATAATAATAAGCATAAGAAATCAAATGATAATCATAGAGGTAATTAAGTGGAAGATAGAAGAAAATTTATACGTTTTTCTGTAAGGCTCAGTGCTCGGTATTCAGAAGAAAACCAAGATAAATGGAATCGGTGCTCCGTCATAAATATTAGCCGGGAGGGTATGGGGGTTATTGTGTACTTGAAGGAGAAAATCCATTTGGGTTCTATTCTAAATTTGATGATAGATGTTCCGGGACAAAAGGCACCGGTTTTTGTTTCCGGAACTATGACCTGGATTAAAGAGCTCAAGGGAGATCCGGAGTTTAGTTATAAAAGCGGCATTCAAATAATCACCATAGATTCTGAAGACAAGTGGATACTGCTTGATTATTCTTATGAGGCATGGAAAGAGAGTAGGGAGGAAGATAAGATTTAAGATACCGTTAAATAGCCCAAGGATTTCTTTACGAATCGGCCTTTCTTCTATCAGGAATAACTCTCCGGTCATTTTTAAAAGAAAGAGATACAAAAACACCATCCCTGACACTTTGCCGGCGGTCATGTTTCTTCTTGCGTTTTTCCTTGAAACGAACCTTTCTACCACCCGAAAAAACAGTATTTTTATTTGATCCACCCTTTTTGGCAGGATGAATTTTCCCAACGACGATATCCACAACATTTTCTCCTATTGTTTTAACTTCTTACCTTTTCGGCATATACAGTCAAATACTTTAGGCGTTTAGTAAAATAATATAGATAACATCTTGTCGATATTAACATTTCGGAAATTCTATAACTTTGTGAAATTAAAGGTTTATTTAATGTCAACCTGTTTATACCATCAGAATGGAATGCTGGAATATTGGGGCTTTTTGTCAAGGATTCAAGCTTATGGTTTTTTCCGGTAATTACCGATGGGATGGCACCGTGAAATAGTTTGCCTATTTCCTCTAATTCTTTTCTTGCCTGTCCGGATCTTTACTGAACGTCCTTTTCGATAATGATTCCTGGTTTGGGTTTTTGATTACCCATACCCTTTTCCTGATTTTTCAATTTTTTTTCTACAGATTCTATTTTATCTTCAAGATTGGTTGTTATTTTCTGCAAAGCGAGCTGGTAGGTTTGCCGCTGGTTTTTCAGCAAGATATCAACAGCTTTTTGGTCAACCTTGACAGATTTAAGAAAGTCGATATCGGTCCTGATATTTATCAGATTATTTTTGGCGCTTCCGGCAATTTGAGAAAGATTTGCCAATTTTTTATTAAGTATATTATCAATGTTTTTGAGGTCTGATGCGATACTTTCCAAACCTCCCGGCAGTGGAGATAGTTTTTTTTCGATTGTTGCTATGGCGTCGCCCATTTTTTTATTGTCTGTTTTTCTGGCAGATCTGATGTACTTTATAGCGGTTGTTACTTTGTTCAGGTTTGCCTGTATGGAAGCGGCACTCTTTTCAATTGCCTCAATCCTTTTAGTAAGGGCATCTTCAAGATTAGCCTGTCGAACGGAAAGAGATGAGAATTTTGATTCCAGTACTTTAGAAAGGGCCTTAACCCCCATGCTTCCTGAACTGTCCGTTAGGGAGATACTTTTTTTTAAATCGAAATAAACAGCAAGGGTTATTAAAAATATCAAACATGGGATGAGAATCGAGATGCGGGTGATACGCTTGCTTAACTTTTCGACCCGAAGATCGTGGATGTCTTCTTGAGACTGGAAATCCGGTTTCTCATCATCTATACGCATTTTAAATCTGGAGTCTCCATTGGTTGTCATTTTTATTTATTCCCACTCGATTGTACTCGGCGGTTTAGAGCTGATATCATAAACGACTCTGTTTACGCCGCCGACTTCATTGATTATTCGATTTGATATGTTACCGAGAAATTTGTGAGGCAGCCTGGCCCAATCCGCCGTCATTGCGTCTTTGCTTGTTACCGCCCGGATAGCCACAATGTTTTCATAGGTTCGACTGTCTCCCATAACACCCACACTTTTTATGGGCAGGAGGACGGCGAAAGACTGCCATAATTTTTTATAATATCCATTAGTGCTAATTTCATCAAGCAAAATTTCATCCACATCTCTTAATATTGAAAGACGCCTTTGGTTAATTTCTCCAATGATTCTAATTGCAAGACCCGGTCCTGGAAACGGTTGACGCCATATCAGGTTTTCATCAAGTCCCAGTTCCTTGCCCAGAATGCGCACTTCATCTTTAAATAAGTACTTTAAGGGTTCAACAAGTTTTAATTTCATGTTTTTTGGAAGGCCGCCAACATTGTGATGTGATTTGATGACCGATGTAGGGCCGCCAAAGGCAGATTGAGACTCAATGATATCCGGGTAGAGGGTCCCCTGGGCCAAAAATTCAGCGCCTTTTATCTTTCTGGCTTCGGCTTCAAAAACATTCATAAAGATTTTACCGATAATTTTTCTCTTTTTTTCCGGATCGGTTACTTTGGAGAGCGCTTTTAAAAATTTCATTTTGGCGCTTACAAACCGGATATTGATTTTAAGATATTGTTTTAATGTTTTTTTGAGTTTTTGGGCTTCATCTTTTCTAAGCAGGCCGTTATCCACGAATATACACGTAAGATTTTCCCCCACAGCCTTGTGAATCAGTATTGCTGTAACAGAAGAGTCAACTCCGCCGCTTAAACCCAGAATGACTTTTTTATCCCCAATGGTTTCCCTTATTTGAGCAATCGAATCTTTGGCAAAGGACTTCATGGTCCAAGTACGTTTGCATCCGCACACGTCAAAAAGGAAGTTGCGAAGCATTGCATTGCCCTTGGCCGTATGATGGACTTCAGGGTGAAACTGGAAACCGTAGAGATTTTTTTTGACATGGGCCGTTGCAGCTATTTTTGTGTTTTTAGTGGAAGCGGTTATTCTAAAGCCGCGCGGCAGCTTTACTATTGAATCCCCATGGCTCATCCAGCTCTTTGTTGTTTCATCCACACCTTTAAACAGGCTCACCTGTGCTTTTACTTTAAGCTCTGCAAAGCCGTATTCACGCTTTCGGGCTCTTTTTACAGTTCCGCCGAGAGTGTTGATCATAAATTGCATACCATAGCAGATTCCAAGGACAGGAATCCCGAGATTAAAAATCGATTCATCGCATTTTGGACTGTTTTTTTCATAAATGCTTGAAGGTCCTCCTGAGAGAATAATCCCTTTGGGTTTCAGGCTTTTGATATAGGCAATATCAATATCAGGCGGATCGATCTGACAGTATACATGAAATTCTCGAACCCGGCGGGCGATAAGCTGGTTATATTGCGAACCAAAATCTATAATCAGTATCATAAGTTTCCTCACTCAAACAATTTGCGAAAACATATTGAATATGTTAGAAGCGGTCAAAAATGTCAACTCCTATATTTAACCTGAATTGATGATTGAAGATTAAATTAAATAACTAAACTGGCTAAAATGACCAACATTATTACCCAAATTTATGAGGTGCAGACACCTTCCGAGGCTGAAAAGCTGGTATCGCTCGGGGTGGATCATATTGGCAGCGTTATTGTTTCCCAAGAGTTATGGAAAGTTCCTTTGATTAGGGATACAAGCGATACGATTGATGGTTCAGACACCCGAAGCAGCTTGATACCGCTCTTTAGCGACATTGATGCAGTACTCCTTGCGCTCGATTATTATAACCCCGACATTGTCCATTTTTGTGAAGCATTAACATTTCAAAATGTTGTCTTTGGAACATATAAGAAACTTATATTATTGCAGGAGAATGTTAAAAAAAGGTTTCCCGAAATCAAAATTATGCGATCTATTCCAATACCGCAACCCAGGATGTCTGACCCTATGGACACTATTGAACTGGCAAGGCTGTTCGAGCCGGTAAGCGATTATTTTTTAACGGACACCTTAATTGTAGAAAAATCCGGATCTCTTTTTGAACATCAGCCGGTCAAGGGTTTTGTCGGAATAACCGGCCGGACATGCGATTGGGATGTCGCTGCAAAGCTGGTTAAGTCGAGCAGTATTCCTGTAATATTGGCAGGGGGTATTACGCCCGACAATGTGTTTGATGGTATTATGCATGTTCGTCCGGCAGGAGTTGACAGTTGTACCGGGACTAATGCTGTGGATTCTGAAGGAAATTTAATAAGATTCAAAAAGGACCTTGGCAAGGTAAAACGATTTGTTGATGAGGTACGTAGGGCAGAAAGAGCTATTGGACACAGATGAGCACAGATTATCAGGATATTAAATAAATAGCACTAGCTGAGAAAATTATTAGAATTTTCTATAGATTAAGCGTAAGGGAGTTATAACTTATGTATGAAAGCAGCGATTTGAGAAAGGGTCTTAAAATCGAGATTGATGGAGATCCATACGTTGTTGTACAATTTGAATTCGTCAAACCAGGAAAGGGACAGGCTCTTTATAAGTGCAAGCTAAAGAATATGCTGACCGGCGCACAGTTCGATCGAACATTTAGATCCGGTGATAAATTCAACCCGGCAAATCTCGAAGAACTTGCAATGCAATATCTTTACACAGACGGTTATCAGTACTGTTTTATGAATACGTCGACTTATGTCCAGGACTATCTCACCATGGATCAGTTAGGCGATTCCATTTATTTTTTAAAGGAAAACACGGTTTGCAATGTTCTTTTTTTCCGGGAAAGGCCTATCGGTGTTACATTGCCCAATTTTGTCAATTTAAGAATTGCCCAGGCAGAACTTTGGGCAAAAGGGGATACCGCTACCGGAAGCACAAAACCGGCAACACTTGAGACGGGTTATGTGGTTCAGGTTCCTCCATTTGTTGAGGAGGGTGAACTTGTTCGGATCGATACCAGAACCGGTGCATATGTAGAACGGGTTAAGGAGTGAGACAAGAATTAATTAATCAAGGAGATTTCGGAAGATTCACGTGTCACAAAAAAATAGGGGTCTTCATTCTTCACACATTTATTACCTTACACGTCATGTGTAAAGTCCTTAAATCAAAGGGCCCAACGTAAAATTGAGGAGCCGGGCAACGATGACCGCCGGATACGCGATCCGTACGTACGGTGATGTGGGAGGGGCGCTTAGCGATGGGCGTCCCTATCCCGATAGCTGTGTCATTTGTACTTAATACATTATGTTAGATTAAACATGTCAGGTAAGCTTCTCTGACTTTTTTAAATATGCCCGTCCAGGTATAAGAGTCAAGTTTATCCTGAATTGGTGATAAATAAATTTGCGGACACTTGGATACAGCATTAATCTGTTGCTGAATCGCTTTTTTCAGATTTTGTTCAAATGAATATTCATCTTCCCGGTATGGCTGATCGGTAAAACGTAAACGTGGTGTTCTGACCAAGGTTATAAAATCTGTATCAGAATTGCCAAATATTTCCTTAGTTCCCGGAAGATCAGTGGCAACAATTCGGCAACCGCTGGCCAGACCTTCTAAGATAACAAGGGGTAAACCTTCATAAAAAGACGGCAGCACCAAAATATGAGAGTATCTCATTATCTTAGCCAAACTCTTTTGGGGAAGTGCGCCGTAGACACGAACCTTTCCCCCCAATTCCTTCGCCAGCATGAGGCAACACTCTTTTTCTTCTCCGCTGCCACTGCCCAAAAGATGTAATTGCCATGCAGGAGAGCTGATTGATTGTAAAGCACGCAAAAACCAGGGGACACCTTTGGCGTTACTCAGCTTTCCTGCATACACCAATTGCACCGGATCAGGGTTTGGTTTTGTGTCTAAATAAAACAGACTGTCGTTATAACCGGCACCGCCAATAATAATTTTTTCAGGAGCCAGATTGTAAAAGCGTATAATTTCATTTTTTTGTGCCTTACTTAAAGCCATTACAACATCAATTTTCCGGCATCCGATTAAAACCCTTTCTTGAAGGTGAGGACAATTCTGAAATTGTCGCAAATCCGATCCATGACAGGTAGTTACCATCGGAATATTCGGGAAAAGCTGGCGAGCCATAGAGCTGACAATCCATAGATGGTGGCTGTGAATGATATCTGGTTTAAACTTGTGAACAGCATTTTGAAGTATTTCGGAAAAAGCCTTTTCATATTCGCAGAGATCTTCTTCGGAAAGGTCGCAAAATCTGGTACTTTCATAAGGCATTACATCACTCATACCGGGGATATGATAGGAAACATCAGCATTATGAAAATTCACAAACATGGTTTTGTCTTGCTCAATGCAATCTGTGTCATCACAACAAACCGAATGAACACCCGCAACCAGATAATTGTCATAGCCACAAGCGTTTGCTTCCCGAATCATGGCTTGCACATATATGCCACTACCAGTTGAATGCGGTCTCTGACTGAGCAAGTGAAGAATTTTCAGTTTTTTCAAGTTAACCATAAGTCATTCCGATGTTGATAACGATACACACAGCTAACCAGGTATAAGTGGCGGGCTAGTACAGAACAGGAAGACCTATAAGGCACTTCAGTAGAAATCAATCAAGATTCATCAAAACCACAAGATATAGCCAGTCCATCTTCATGCCGTTGTTATTTTTTTGTTAGTTGATGACAGCACTTTTAAGCCGCAGCGCCTCTCAATGGGCTGAAAGTCCTTATCATTGTGCAGGAGAGGTATGTCGTTTTCGATGGCAACTGAGGCAATCATACAATCCAGTGGTTTTCGGATTGTGATACCAATTTTACGCAATTTTCTATAAATATCAGCAGATCTTAAAAAAACATTATATGGCATTGGAAGTAAAACTAAAGTGTTGAATAAGTCTCTTGTTTTTCTGAATTCTGTATCTTGCCGAATGCCTTGAAGTACCTCTGCCAAAATGATACCGCAGATGCAGATGTTTTCTCTACGCTTAATAATGGTTTCCAACGCC
>JAYEFV010000386.1:0-2323 GCA_034658755.1 Thermodesulfobacteriota bacterium
ATTTTGGCACTGTACCACAGGTTACAATAAATGGTTAGGTTAATATTTCATTCAGCTAAGCGGAATCTTTTTACCCAAGATGATTTTATTAAGATCCATAACAACATCATAAACAATCACTTCGACTCCGCTGTTTTTTGCCTTTCTGAACTCTTTTCCATATGCCGGGTCTATATGGTCGGCTGTAGTAAAAGTTTTTGCATCCATCCTTTGTACAAGAAAGAACATTGCACAGCGGTTTCCCTTTGAAACGAGTTTTTGAAGTTCCACCAGATGTTTCCGGCCACGGGCGGTCACCGCGTCCGGAAAGTATGCAATGCTGTCTTTAACCAGAGTGCAGTTTTTTATCTCGACAAAGCACTTTTCATTTTCTCCTTTTGTAAGCAAAAGATCGAGGCGGGAGCCACTCGGCACTTTAATTTCAGATTTTATATTTTCATAGTCCTTTAACTGCTCAACCAGTCCCTCCTCGATCGATTTTTTTACAAGCCTGTTGGGAATCATGGTATTGACTCCCACAAGAGATGTGGGCATTTTAATCATCTCCCAGGTGTATTTTAATTTCCTTTTGGGATTGTCATGGAACGAAAGGTATACCGGCCGGCCCGGCTGTGAGCACTCTTTCATGGTGCCTGAATTAGGACAGTGGGCTGTAACCACTTCACCGCTTAAAAGCTTTACATCAGCAAGAAAACGATTATATCTTTTCACCAGGGTTCCGTGTATAAGTTCAGGCCACGAAAGCCCAGGTGAGCTTATCTTGTTTGCGTGTTGATAATTAATGAGCGGCATTGTATGTATCCGTTATTCCAATTGGGCGAAGCCCCTTAGTTCATAGTATAGGAATTTCCTTTTTTTAGAGCGGCGAAGCCGCATTATATAGAATCGCGAAGCGATTGTATAACTTGAGTTGTTTAGTGGTAAATACTGTATAAAGAAGTAAAAATCAATATGATACCTGGAATGCTAAAAAAGAAAATCGACAACCTGTATAATCAATATAACCGGCGCAGATATGTTCATCCCGATCCCCTTGAATTTCTATATTCATATGAAAACATCAGAGACCGTGAAGTCGTCGGATTGATAGCATCTTCACTTGCATACGGCAGGGTGAAACAAATACTTAAAAGCGTTTCCTATGTGCTCGATATTATGAATCCGTCGCCTTATCTCTTTATAAAAAATTTTAGTTATAGATCTATTTGCAAGGCATTTGAAGGCTTTACTCATAGATTTGCTACAGGAGATCATCTTGCAGTGTTGCTTTGGGAAATAAAAAGCGTGATTGAACGTTATGGTTCTTTGAATGACTGTTTTGCCTGTGGTCTGTCGCCGGATGATGAAACTGTCATCCCGGCTATGATTTTTTTTACGGGGCAGCTTATTGCTGGAAAAAACAAACCCGGACATCTTGTCGCTCTGCCTGAAAAGGGAAGCGCCTGTAAGAGAATGAATCTTTTTTTAAGATGGATGGTTAGAAAAGACAGAGTTGATCCCGGAGGATGGAGTAACGTACCTTTGTCAAAACTGGTTATTCCCCTTGATACTCACATGCATAGGATAAGTCTGAAGTTGGGTCTTACCGCAAGAAAAAATGCTAACATGAATACCGCTCTTGAAATAACATCCTGCTTTAGACAACTTGCACCTGATGATCCTGTAAAATACGATTTTGCTCTGACGCGCCTGGGAATCAGGGATGATATGGATATGAAACTGATTTGCCCTTGACATACCATCGACTCTTTTTTAAATTCCTCATTTAAAAAACAAATGCTTATCACTCAACCCGCAATAGTGATAAGGGACCAAAGATAATAAAAGGGGCTCCTGAATAAAGAGCCCCTTTTTTATTATATTGTCAAAGTGTTATGGTTTTCATTATTACGCTTGCTGATGAACCGCTTCCATGTCCAGGCGATCCGCTATTACGCCTCAAGTGCCTGGCGATCGGCCATATCCATGAGCACCCTTTCCCTTGCCTTGTCTATGCCCAGGGCTTTGCGCTTTTTATCGATATGGTTAATCATCAGCCAGGCATGTTTGATCGGATCCGGCTCAATATCCCACATGCCGCCGTAAATATTTTCCAGCTCCTTGCAAATATAATCATGGAACACCGGAGCGCCGGAAGTGGGCAGCGTAACACCAAAAACCGTGTACACACCGGATACCACAAAATAATGGCCGATGCTGATGGCCTTTTCACTCATCCACTCGGGCGCGCTTCCTGCTGCGGGCAGATCAGAAATGTCATTTCCAAGTCCCCCGGCCTTTACCACTTCAGTGGCAGCCAGCAGGATGCGGCTGTTGTCAACAC
>JAYEFV010000387.1:0-9559 GCA_034658755.1 Thermodesulfobacteriota bacterium
TCATCTTATCTGATGGATCATGATGCTCAAAAATGCAAAGATGCGGGTTTTGACAATTTTTTGAGCAAACCGGTTCGCAGAGATAAACTTTACCAGATGCTGGAAAGAAGCTTTGGAATGCGGAATGCGGAATGCAAATTGCGAAATGCAAAAAATCATGAAATCCAGAAACAAAAAAAGAACCCCTATTCAGTTCGTAACGAGATGGGATCTTCTATACGCATTCTTTTAGCAGAGGATAACCCGGTCAATCAGAAGCTGGCCAAGATTATGATGACCAAAGCCGGTCATCAGGTAGAAACGGCCATTACAGGAAAAGAGGCGGTTGAAAAATTCACAACTTCACCTGCAGATTTTGATCTGATTTTTATGGATATGCAGATGCCTGAGATGGATGGAACTGAAGCCACTCATCGCATACGAAAATGGGAGAAATCCGCAATCTGCAATCCGAAATCTGCAATCAAAAGGGTTCCGATTATCGCACTGACAGCAAATGCCATGAAGGAAGACAGGATAAAGTGTTTTGAATGTGGTATGGATGACTACATTACAAAACCGATTAAAAGGGAGCTTCTATTTAAGACCATCGAAAAATGGATATCAAATTAAAAAGTCAGTAGTGTAAGGAGTTTCTATGAATTTCAGGAAATTATCGAAAAACTTAGGACTGGAAGAAGAAGAATATATAGAGCTGTTTGAACTTTTTGTTGAGACCGGTATGGAAGATCTTAACAAACTTTGGTTTGCCATCGATATAGCAAGTACGGAAAAAGTAGCCAGTATCGCCCATTCTTTGAAAGGCGCTTCCTTAAATATGGGATTGAACGAGTTTCAGGAAATCGCAGAGGCAATTGGAAAGACAGCCCGTGATGGGCAACTGGAAAAAACTGCAAAACTCGCTAAAATATTAAAGGAAAAACTGGATAACGTTGCCGGTGTTGTCGGGTGTTAAGCTTTTAGTTTGAATTTTCTTAAAAGGATGTAGTGTTATGAAAAAAATACTGGTTGTGGATAATCATTCTATGATGCTCAAGTTTATGAGCAATTTACTTGAAAAAGAAGGTCATCAAGTATTGACGGCATCAGACGGTCTTTCCGCTCTTGAAATATTAAAAACTAATATTCCTGACGTAATATTTGCCGACCTTATCATGCCGAATATCGATGGAAAAAAGCTTTGCCGGATAGTTCGGCGAATACCCAAACTTAAAGATGTTTTTGTTGTTATTCTTTCTGCAATTGCTGCCGAGGAGGAACCACACCTTGATGACTACGGCGCCGATGTCTGCATTGCAAAAGGACCCTTTAATAAAATGGCCAGGCATGTTCTTCTAGCTCTGGAGCTTTCAGACGCTGAACCAACCCAAAGGTTGAAAAGAAGAATAATCGGACGACAAGAATTATTTAAACGAGAAATTACAAAGGAATTGTTGGCGTCCAAAAGACATTTTGAAGCAACGTTAAACAATATTGCCGAGGGGATCCTGGAACTTACTCCTGAATTAAAGATTGTTGACATAAATCCTGCCGCCCTCTCAATTATCGGTATTCCGGAGGAAACCCTATTGTCATCAGACTTCACAAAGCTTTTCAATGAAAAACATCAAAAAAGAATTATAGATTCTTTTGAAAACCCAGGCAACAAACAACGAATAATCAGCCCGGAAACTCCGGTAGAACTTAACAATAAACAGATCACTTTAAATGTCATACCGATCAAAGACGATGAGCACAATCCTATTCTTGTTATTCTAAAAGACGTCACACAACGAAAGCAAATGGAAGCACAACTTCAGCATGCCCAGAGGATGGAGGCCATAGGCACCCTGGCCGCCGGTGTTGCGCATGAGATAAATAATCCCATCAGCGGTGTCATGGGCTATGCCGAGATACTAAAAGACCGGTACCAAGAGCAAGGCCGAAATGACGATATTCCAAATAAAATTATCAAAGAAGCTGAGCGCATTGCAGAAATTGTAAAAAATCTCCTTTCGTTTGCAAGGGGTTGGCATGAAGAAAGCAGTCCTGCACACATTAAAGATATCATTTCCAATACCCTTAGCATGATAAAAGGACGAATAGCAAAAGACGGAATAAAATTGTCTGTTGATGTTCCAGACAATCTTCCCGATATTAAAGCTCGTTCCCATGAAATTCAACAGGTTTTTTTAAATATTCTCAGCAATGCACATTATGGTCTGAACCAACGATTTCCTAAAGCCAATCAAGATAAATCCCTTGAAATTGAAAGTGAGGTAATCAAACTTGAAGACCAAAATTATGTTCGAACAACATTTTGCGATTGCGGTACAGGAATTCCAAAAAATATTTTGAATAAAATTTGTGACCCATTTTTTTCCACCAAACCTCCAGGCAATGGTACGGGGTTGGGGCTTTCCATCAGCCACGGCATAATTTATAATCATGGGGGAAAACTCCTGTTTGAAAGTGTGGAAGGAGAGTACACAAAGGTTATGGTTGATCTGCCGGCAATTGGATAACGAATCGGAATTTTTATCCCGCTATCACCGTAAAAAAGGTGTATTAATCGCCAACCTGTTGAACTTTCAAATATAAAAACCTCATCCATGAACAAATTGACCTCACAAAATATTTTTCATTCCAACATTAAGCAATGGTTTGGAAAATCTCCCGATGATGATCGTATTACAATAGGCGAGGTCCTGAGACGAAAAGGCATTATTACCGAAAACCAACTCCAGGAAGCCCTCAAGGTACAAAAAGAAAAACTCTATACCTTAGGCAAGGCCGTTCGATTGGGACAAATCATCGTTGAACTCGGTTATGCATCGGAAGAAGAACTGGTCAAGGCAGTAAATATCGAATATCAGATTTCGGTTAAAACGCTGGCAGACGACATTAAAGGACTTGTCAAAGATAAGCGCGGGAACTTTGTCGAAGGTCTTCCTCCACCCCGTATCCCCATATGGCTTCAGTTTTTTGCTGCAACCATGGTCATTATTGTCACTACTATTTTTGTAATGAGCTTTTTTATGTTAAGCCAGCAGAAAGAAAGGCTTTACCGGCAAACCGTAAAGATCGGCAAGGTCAGTCTGAACTATTTTAGCAGCAACTCTCCCGTCCCCCTTCTGGAAGACAATATTTTAAGGCTCAATACGTTAATAAAGGGGGCAACCGATGTTGAGGGGCTTGTTTATGCCATCATCATTGATCACAATCAGATCATAAAGGCACATAGCGACATAAATAAAATCAGCAAGACCTTTGAAAAATTCACGAACATGGAAGATGTGAAAAAAGAGCAAGATGTTACTTACTTTAATTACTACTCAAAATCCGGCAAACATATTTTGAATTTAAGCCGTCCTGTATTATTTAAAGATAAAAAGCTGGGTCAAGTCCATGTTGGAGTGTCGATCGATTTTATTGAAAAATTAATCCACAAAGCTCGTTTGACAATTGTCGCAATAACATTTTTTATTATACTGTTCGGGAGCGTAATTGCAGTGTGGCTCGGATTCCATTTCTCTCGCCCCATTTCAAATCTTGTTACGGCAACCGGTGAAATCGGATCAGGAAATTATCAGCACAAAATAATTCTGGCAAGAAATGACGAACTGGGAAACCTGGCCACCGCCTTTAACCGCATGGGAGACGAACTCTGTAAGAATTCTCTCATGCAGAAATCTTTTGGCAAGTATATCGGTTCTGAAGTTCTTGAAATGATCATGGCCAATCCTGAAAGTGCCTGGCTTAAAGGCCATAGGAATGAAGCCACCATCGTGTTCACCGATATCAGAGGATTTTCATTATATTCAAACCTTAAGGAGCCTGAAGAAATCGTTGAAGGTCTGAATGAATACTTTGAGATTGCCACACAGGCAATACAGGATCATGGCGGGTATGTCGATAAGTTTATCGGTGATGCGGTTCTGGGAGTTTTTGGGGTCCCGGTTTATCACAAAGATCATGTGGAAAGGGCGGTAAGGGCCGCCAGCGACATGCAGAAGAAGTTTATGAATAAACGATACAATGGAAACAGCCTCCTCCAATCTGTAGGTATCGGAATTAATTCCGGTATCGTTGTATCAGGTAATATCGGATCACAGGATAAAATGGAATATACGGTAATTGGTGATACGGTAAACCTGACTGCACATCTGAACAGGCTTGCCAGGCCCGGCGAAATTATTATTACTAAACGTGTTTATGAAAATCTTGAAGACATGATTACCGTAAAACCGCTTTCTCCGCAATACATCAAAAGCAAAACAAAACCGGTTGAAACGTTTAAGTTGCTCAGCATAAAGGACAAGCGCAATGCAACAATTCGTAAATAGAAGGAAAACCATTTTCGGCATAATTTTTATATTATCTCTTTTATTGCTTGCCGCCTGCGCCACAAGTACCCGGTCGCGTCACAAAACTTCTGAAATTCGCATTAATGACGACTTTATCATTGTCAAAGCAACCGCCAAAGACACGCTTTCTTCCCTTGCCGCCGAATACTTGAACGATCCGTCCAAAGGGTGGTTAATCGCCGAATTTAACCATATCAAAAGCCTGACCTCCGGACAGGAATTGTGCATCCCTTTATTCCCTTTCAATAAGGGCGGCCTTAAATCCGGAGGTTTTCAAACCGTCCCGGTTTTGGCATATTACAGTTTTTCCAAAAACAAACCGAGTAAAATTTCAATCACTCAAGACGACTTTAAAGCTCAGATGAAATATCTTAAGGAAAACGGCTATCATGTTATCACGCTGGATCAATTATTGGGCTTTTTCGAATACCAGGAACAGATACCTGAGAAATCTGTTGCAATTACATTTGACGACGGATGGATCTCCGTATATGACATCGCTTTTCCCATACTGAAAGAATATGGTTTCCCGGCCACAATTTTTATTTACACCGATTTTATCGGCGGCGGAAAAGCCATGTCCTGGAAACAAATCAAAGAACTCTCGGAAGCCGGGTTTGATATCCAATGTCAAACCAAAACCCACCGAAATCTGACAGTGCTAAAAAAAAAGGAGTCTTTCAAAGAATACTTCAAATCTCTTGAAATGGAGATAAGTTATCCCAAAAAGTTGTTCAAAAAGAAATTGAATAAAGAATGCAAATGCCTGGCATATCCATATGGTTTAACCAATAATCTCGTCATTGCCATGCTAAAAAAACACGGCTACCGTGCCGCATTCACCGTTGATAAGAAATTCAATCCGTTTTTTATTGATAAATACAAAATCCATCGTTCGGCAATTTACGGCAAATATAATATTGAAAAATTTAAAAACAAACTATCCGTATTCCAAAACATGGAATTGAAATGAAAAGATTGTGTAACATTTATTTACTGTTAATTGTTCTGTTTTTTTTTACAGGATGCGCTGGTGTGCGGGACTTTTTAGGAGATATCGCCGATAAAATTGCAGAAAAGAATTCCGAAAAAGCACCCGAGGGGACTAAAGTTTTACCCGCTTCTTATTACCTGGGAAAAGCGCTGGAATATGAAAAAAAGGATGAATTGCAAACCGCCCTTTTTTATATGCAAATTGCCGGCACACTGAATCCGGACAGTACAAAAATTCCTGAAAAGATTGCCTCCTTAAACTCTACCATTGATCATAAGGCCAAGCAGCATTTTACAACGGGTGTAGAGTTTTGCAAAAAAAGAAGATTCAAAGACGCGCGAAAGCAATTTCTGACAACGTTAAGATATGCCCCTGGTCATAAAGAGGCTTTAAACTATCTAAAAAACAGGTTACATCCAAAAGAATACCTAAATTATAAAGTAAAAGAAAAAGACACCCTTAAAGATATTTCAAAGAAATTCTATAAAGATCCTTCAAAAGATTTTCTGATCGCCTATTTCAATAATCTTAAGACCGATAAAAAACCGGTACCCGGGACCTTTCTTGAAATTCCCGTACTCGGATCAGAATTTACCCGACCCCCAATCGATATCCGTATTGAACTGATAAAAGCGGAAAGCCTTTTGATAGAAAAAAGAAGCCAAGAGGCGCTGGATATTGCAGAAAAAATTCTTGAATATGATCATTTGAACAAAAAGGCATCTGATTTGAAAAATTCTGCCTATTACCAGATTGGGATAGAGTTGAGCGGACAAAAAAAATATCCTGAAGCCATAAAGATGTTCAAAAAAGTAACTCCAGAATATCAGGGGGTTAAAGAAGCCATACAACATGTAATTAACAAAGAGTTGGTCAAGGCTAACAACCTTTTAAAAGAAAAACAATATGAACAGGTATTCGCTGTGGCAGGAAAAATTTTAGAGTATGACAAATCGAATAAAGCAGCTGAAGATCTGATCAACACCGCTTTTTGTCAACAAGGTAAGGACTTGATCATTCGAAAAAACTATACCCAAGCATTAAATGTGCTTAACAGCGCAAACCCTCAATATGATTGCGTTAAAAAAACCATATCTGATGTTTACAAAGCTAAGAAGAAACAGGCTGAGGCACATTACCTTAAAGGCGTCAAACATTTTTTGAATGAAGAATTACAAAGTGCCATAAAGGAATGGGAAAAGACTTTAGCCCTGAATCCCGAGCACAAAAAAGCAAAGAAAAATATCAATAACGCCCGGAGTTTGTTAGAAAAATTAGAAAAAGTAAAGTAGTCTTTCCGAGTCAAAAACACCAAGAAAATAGACTCGTCCGGTGGAATCCCCTGAAGGGAGTTCTCCTATCGGAATTCCACAGGACAAGAATTTAACAAGTTATACAATCGCTTCGCGATTCTATATAACGCGGCTTCGCCGCTCTAAAAAAAGGAAATTCCTATACTATCAAGGTAATCTTCAGGTGCTTTAGCTCACTTCGAATTTTAGGCACTTAATCCAGCCGCCAGAAACCTTTGGCAAATTCCAAAAAAACAAACCGCCCCATCTGGGGATAAAAATTGATTTAATATTTCATGTAATCTTGTGGAGTGTTTTCAGCAAGATACGTTACCGCATTATAGATACAAATCCTGATCGCCTTTTCCATGGTGGTCTTTGCAAAGCCGCCTAAGCCGCCCCCCATGCCGCCACTGCCGGTGAGTGCGAGAAGTCCGCCGCCAATATTGACACTTTTTCCCTCACCTTCTACACGGGTTGCCGCTAAAACTTCAGACGTATGAGTGTCAACGATACGGATATCCATGGCCATGGATGATTTTTTAAACGCTCCTCGGGCAGCTCCAAACAAGGCGGAAGCTTTACCAAGATAACCACCGCCAAGTCCGCCTCCTCCACCGGAACTCGCCGGATCCCATCCGGTTATGGCGGCCATAATCAAAAGATCGGCTCCTTTAATTCCACCTTTTTTAACGCCGCTTTTATCTGAATAGCCCTGTTTGGTTAATGCCATTTCCTCTTTAAGAGCATCCATATTCATCCGTTCCAACACGCGATATCTCTTGCTCTGCACCATAGCGGTGGTCAACATGTCTTTTAGACCGGTCATATATCCTGTATTCCGCTCATGGGTAATCGTGTACGATTGTCCTCCAAATCCTGAAATCTTGGTAGTACTGCCGCTCCCCCCGACTTTCCATTCGAATTTGGCCACCGCGACTTTGGCTCTGGGCCCGCTATAGGGTGGAAGTTGCATCTCCTCTCCTGTATCTGTCTTGGCGGTCGGCTTGACCATGCTTTCCATACATCCTGATGTCATAAAAAAAACCAGCAGCGGAATCAGAACCATTAAGAATAATTTCTTTTGCATTGCAACCTCCTTGAATAATTTTGTTTTTATGAATTATGATAAACTTTAACGTCTCGGATATTCTTCAATTGGTTGAAGTTAAAGATCTTTTAATATCAGCCTGTTTATGACATCGACATGGAATACTGGATTAATGGATTAATGGAATATTGATAGTAAGAGCGGAAATAAACTATCTAAATTGTCAAAAACTCCTTTCCTTCAACTTCGTTCAGGACAAGCTCACCCATCATTTTTACCCAGTGAAACTTTTTTCTATTTCACCGGGGCCATTACTCCATTATTCCAATTGTGAGCGAAGTGACCTAATCTGTGTTTGTTTGCACATTTGCACGGAATAAACTGAATTGAGAAAATTTTAATCTAAAGAAATTATACTGTCAATCAGAAATATAAATACCAACGGACTTAGGCCCGAGATCCTCTTAATCCTTCAATTCATCTCAAATCCATTTCATAACCCGTGGTATTCAACTTGTGGGCTATTTTTTCAACGTGGTCAGAGCCGCGTGTTTCGAGTTCCAGATCAACTCGTGTGACATAAATGGGCAAATCCCTTGCACGACGGTCATGATAAATATGAAGAACATTTGCTTTAAGACCGGATAATAAGGCCAGCAATTGAGCCAAAGAACCGGGGGTGTCGGTCAGACGCACCCTTATGCGCATTATCCTGGCATTTTTTAATAACCCCTGACTCAAGATGCGGCCCAACAGAGAGCTGTCCACATTGCCGCCGCTGATTAAAAGAACGACTCTGCTTCCTCGGGGAATAATTACTGAACCGTTTAATAGGGCCGCCAGGGAAACCGCCCCTGCGCCTTCGGCCAGTATCTTTTTTCGTTCCAAAAGTAACAGGATCGACGCCGCAATCTGATCTTCTTCTACCAAAACCACATCATCAACATACTTTCTTATAATATCGAAATTCAGATTCCCCACCTGTTTAACATTTATTCCGTCGGCTATGGAGTGATGGGAATCGACTCTCGTAATTTTACCACTGCGATACGATTCATAGGCCGAAGGACAGGCTGAAGATTGAACGCCGATAACTTTAACTCCCGGTTTGATTGATTTTACTGTAGATGCTATACCCGAAATAATACCGCCACCACCGATGGGCACAAGAATCATGTCGGTCTCTTTGAGATCTTCCAGAATTTCCAAAGCCATAGTACCCTGACCGACAATAATATCAGGATCGTCAAAGGGATGAATAAAAGTTTTTCCTTGAAGAGCCATTTCTTCAGCTTTTTTAAGGCATTCTCCCAAACTCTGGCCCTCAATGACTACCTCGCCGCCATAGCCACGCGTAGCTTCCTGTTTTGTGATGGAAGCCCATTCAGGCATCACTATGGTTGCCGGAATGAGCGCCTGTCTGGCGGCCAGGGCAACCCCTTGAGCATGATTTCCTGCAGACGCCGTCACCACACCGCCATAACCTATTCTATCTTTGTTGTTCAAAATACTATATGTTGCACCTCTGATTTTAAAGGATCCTGTTTTCTGAAGGTTTTCTAATTTAAGGTAAATTTCTCCTTCAAACATTTTACTAAGAGAAGGTGAATAGATCAGCGGTGTTTTAATAACCTTCCCTTTAATCATCTTTGCGGCCTGTTGAACATTTTCAATAAAAATCATAGGTCAATCCTTTCCTGCCCAACCATTTTCCACTCAACTATTCAGGGTAAACACATTTGATTTCGGTGCAGCGTAGCGACGGCGTGTTTCTCTTGGAAATCGACTGACTGTTTGAAGGGCGTTAGCACGCGTTAGCCCGAGCCGAATGAAATTATGACTTAAAAAATCAATGGGATAATTTAACAACAAATTG
>JAYEFV010000388.1:0-9541 GCA_034658755.1 Thermodesulfobacteriota bacterium
CACGGGAAATCCAAGCATACAGCCAAATATAAACCTTGGGAATTAGTCACCTATACCGCTTTCAGCGAACGATCAAAAGCTCTTTCATTTGAAAAATATCTAAAATCTCATTCCGGAAAAGCCTTCATTCTTTCCGGCATTTTGTGACTGATCGTCTCTATAAAGCTATGGTGATGGGATCCATGATTGAAGAGCTGGCCGGAAGAGCTGTATTCGGGCGGTTACCAGTACAGTCAGTTTTTCCATCTGTATCGTGAATGGGCCGGTCGTATTGATCCGGTCATGCGCCAAGAACACAATGCCTGTGAAAAGATGTTCGTTGATTATTCCGCCCAGACGGTAGACATCTATGATCTGTCGACAAAACATATCCCAATAACCATACAGAATCCTTGACATTTTCCTTTCGCTGATGTATTCACTTCAACCAATTCAAATTTCGGAGGTTGCTGATGAACAAATTGGAGCTGATTGAGGCGCTTCAGAATGAAGCAGAATTAACGAAAAACGAGGCGGCGGCGGTTGTAAAGCTCTTTATTAATGAAATGGCAAACGCCTTGGCCAGCGGTGACAGGGTGGAAATCCGGGGCCTGTGTTCATTTTATGTCAAGAAATACAAAGCATACACCGGCAAGAATCCAAAAACCGGTGAGAAGGTTAAGATCAAGCCGAAGAAGCTTCCGTTTTTTAAAGGCGGGAAAGAATTGAAAGAAAGGGTGGATAAATAACCTTATTTGATAAGTTGCGATTAACAAAGGTAATCTTCAATGATATTTGATTTATGCTGATGCATGATACAGGCACGAAACCTTGACCGGAAAACCGGAATTAGGGGAAAGTGACAAACACAAGATGTAGGGTCGGGGGTAAATCTGAACTATGCAATAATTTTTAACAAGAGTGATCGATATCTAAACAGTGTCACAACTTGTTGATATTACATGATATTCCATATATTGACAAGTTATCTTTCAGCGTGTCAACCCTTTCCACCCATTCCAAAAAATCAATATCTTGTGGTTTTGACTATTTCTTGATATTGAGTATTTACCTTATGAATTTGGCCTGTACTTAACCTGATCCGACAGAACACCATGGCACGCATGGTTCTTGTTTTAACGCTTTTTACATTACACAATAGTATCACTAATCTTGAACTCGATGTAATTATGGAGATAGATATCATGAAAGCACACAAATATTTTTTTATGGCAATCGCATTTGGTCTTGTGTTGACTTTAAGCTTAACCACTGTCCCTTTATGGGCATCTGACAAAAAAATCGAGCAGGAAAAATCCGACATCCGTAAGATGGCAAGAGAAACGCTATCCCGATTATACAAAATGCAGCCATCGGCCAAAAAGGTGATTTCAAAGTCTGCTGGTTACGCTGTTTTCAGCAACTTCGGCATGAAGATATTCTTTGCCGGTGGGGGTAGTGGTAAAGGAATTGTTTTCGATAATAAGACAAAAAAACAAACCTTTATGAAAATGGTCGAGATACAGGCAGGACTCGGTTTAGGTGTAAAAAAATTCAGGCTTGTCTGGGTATTCGAAAATTATAAGGACCTGGATGAGTTCATCAATTCGGGGTGGGAATTCGGCGGTCAGACATCGGCAGCCGCTAAACTTGGTGATCAGGGCGGTGCTTTTGCCGGAGCGATGTCGGTGTCCCCCGGAATTTGGTTGTACCAGATCACCGACGACGGACTCGCACTTGAGCTCACTGGAAAAGGCACCAAATACTATAAGGCCGATGATCTCAATTGATTTGTCAGATGCAGAGGGAATGTGACTCGTGTTTCATGCGTTTACCTGGGGAATTCCGAAATCCCATCAAGAACGAAAGAAGATGGCGGCATTTCTAAAAGGGCAGCTAAAGTACTGAACGTCGTGGTCTAATATCACATTGCGCCTGACCGCTATTCCACTGCGCCCCATAACGGCGGGAAAGCGTTGTCCGTCATGGATAATTATCCTATACTTGAGTCCAGGCTACCCTGCAAATGTCAACAATACCTGATGTAAGCTTAACCTTCCTGAAAAGGGAAAAAATCTCAAACTTTGTTTACATATCGGATCATCAAAAAAGTTTAATGAGATTCATTCTGCGATCTTTTCATCTTGTCGAGCACCCCAATATATTGGGGTAGCCCCAGAGAATAAAATTTGACTGGCGGCTAGTTGTATCTGCTATGGAAATGTAAATATCAGGAGCCTGAAATATTTGCGATATCGTTTTAATAGGGGCAAATCCATTTTTCGGGGGTTTGCCCTTTTCGTTTTTAAGATTTATTATGATTTGTTGTATTGAAAGTTGTTTTAGCCTTAAGATTTTTGAAAAAAAATCGATAAGAAGTGTAAGGAGGTGTGGATTATTGTTTTAGTTCAACCTCTTACAGGAGCAGGAAAAAACGTGCCTCCGTCGGTTCAGGCAGGGCTTACTGTGATGTTTGGGAAGATTATGAAAACGATGAAAAAATACATGGGTACAGCGATATTAGATTCTCTATGGGTATGGCTATTTTTGATGACAATCGTATTTTGGGGGTGCGCGGAGAAAAGGCATATGGTCAATAAGGGACCATCGCTTAAACCGCCTGCTAACATTGAAAAACGGAGACCCTTCAAAGTTGTGAAAGAGGGTCCAGGAGATAAGGAAATAATTGAAAGAATACTTCGTGACGCTTACGAAGATTGGAATGGGACACCCCACCTTATGGGGGGATGCAGCAAGAGAGGCGTGGATTGCTCCTGTTTTGTCCGGAAGATTTATGAAGATGTCTTTTATTATGATATTAAGACCTTGCCTCGCACCGTCAAAGGCCTGTCAACCATGAAAAAAGGTAGACACATCAATAAAAATGATCTTCAGCCTGGTGATTTGGTCATTTTTGAGCAACCGCCGAATTGGTATAAATACCATGTGGGCATCTATTTGGGTGGAAACGAGTTTATGCATGCCTCTAAAAGCAAAGGCGTCATGATTTCTCGTATGGATGATCCCTATCACTGGGGAAAGTACTATTCCAAGGCACGCCGACTACTCACGGAAAAGGATAAAATAGAGATTTTTGAACGAAATGGTCCGGTGGGCGGTATAAGATGATCGAATAAGGCAGGGCCTCCTATTACGCAGACAAATTTCACGGCAGAACGACCGTGTGTAGAGACAGATATGATCGAAATCAATTAACCGCAGCCCACAGAGACCTCTTTTCTGTGGGAGTGCCGTCGGGTCTACACCCCCGCTTGAAATAAAAATGCACAAGGAAGTATGAAAGGTTCGAAACATACCCCCGACCCCTTACGGGAATCGGCTTCCTTGCGCAGGTTAAGAATAACAAACAGAGAAAGAATGATCAAGATCCAAGGTGGGATTAACCTACTTTAACCAATCTCATTCATAAGGGTATTATGAACATCCTTGTCTTCAATCCCCAGGTCTTTCTTAATCCTAAATTGAGCGATTTTTTACTCGATCTGCACCGATCTCTTGCGCATCAAGGATCCGCGAAAATCCTCGACATATCCACGGGTATGCCTGCGGTTTTCGCGAACCTTTATGCATCAAGATCTCAGCACATCTCTTTGCAAAAAATCGCTCAACTTAGGTTAATGTATGGGCGCCATAATTACCCGCCAGGTTGATCGCCCTCGTCCATTTCTTGATCATATTGTTAACCGCCTGGATGGTGATCGCCTTGTTCCCCTTCCTGCTGACAAACAGATAGTCGCTGTCTCTCGGCTGAACCTTTTCCAGGTAATTTTTAAGGGATTTGTGAACGGCATGGACTTTATGTCCTCGATCCTTCTGATCGGCTTTATTGTCACCTAAAATCTGCAATTACCTATTTGGCCGCAGCTTCAAGGCGCAGGGTGTGCTGCCGTAGTAAACTACTGCAAACGCCCTGCAACACAGAAGATGCGGCCAAAGGGGCAATCCCGAAGGGTACAAATTTTAAAAATTTCTTTTATTTTCATACTCAGCAATATGATGCACCACAAAACATACACTCTATATGTTAACAGTATAATATAATTATATTTATTTAAGCCTTTTAAAATTTGTATGCAGTTTTTAGGTGTTATATTGCCGCCTTTCTTTGGGTGGTTGTGCTGGTTTGATTTTTTCATAACATCTCCTTTCGCTTTTTTGAAGCAGCGCAATTTAACTAATAGTTAAAATACAGTAATAAATCCAATATTGTCCGTTAAAACAGAATCAGTGTAAATGCTTGGTAATCATGGGGATGCGTGTTTCAGGCAGTCTGAATCTTAACTTTTAGCGAAAAGTTAAAATCCGAAGTTTCTGGTTGACCGTAGAGTCTTTTACAGGGTGGTTGGGAGGCTGTTGCTATGGAATTGTTAAACTATACTAAAGGTGAATTTTAATCTGGAAGGGGTTGGGATGCTTTTACATGGTGGTTGAGAGGCTATTACTGTACAATTTTATTATGCTACCGTTGCCGGTGAAGGATACTTCCCGGCCATTGAGATCCTGCATAAGAAAAACAATACAATTTTCTTCTAACGATATCACACGAATTTTATGGACATGATATATGCATCTCTATAGCAAAAATCACAGGCTTCAGGGTATTAAATACAAACTGAAATGCAAGCATTTTGGAATAGATTAAATATGCGATAGAAAGGCAGAACCATTGCTGGCCCTGCCTATACAATCAAATTTTCAAATGATCAAATGTTATCTTTTGCATATCTCCCGCGGGACAATGGATAAAACACTTATTAGATATGTCAGGTTTACCTCTAATATTTTTAGCATTATTTCCCGACCACAACTTTCCGAATTTTAGTGGAACCACTTCTAATCTGTATTCAGCATATCTGTTATCATGAGATATTCAAAATCGGTACCGTCATAATCATACGTTGCTTCTTCTCCAGTCATTGGAATTAATTTAACCCTTCCGTCGAAAAATTCAGAAGTAATGTTTTCAACTTCTTTTATACTCAAATCTTTCCTTAAAAAATATTTGGAATACACATTTGGATATCCTAAGTTGCGCGTAATTCGGAATAATTTTAATTGTACTCTTGGATTAAGGCATTTGCGAAGATGATATGCAGTGTTAACAGTATTAATATTAAAAAAATGTGGATTCACAAACACCAAGGGGGAAAGCCGAAACCCTTGCCTACTGTAACTATCTTTCTTGTTAGAAAGCTGGTACTGCGTGTCATTCAGGAGCTTAACAGGATATCTGCCAAGTTTGTCTTTATTATCATTAATAAGTACGGCAGGAAATATTATTGCCGCTTGTTCCTGGTATTTTTGAACAATATTCAGGAAATGCTCAATAAATTCCTTTGTTGTCAATGGTGAATCCGAGGCTACACATAACGCATGCTTCCTATCCTGGAAAGCGGCGCTGGCTGCATACCCCTTAATTAAATTCCCCGCTATTGAACTTTGTTTGACCTTCCTTTGTATGATACTGAAACGCTTAATGACGTTGGGAGGAATCTTTGAATTCTGGTTCACAATATAGCACGGTTTTTCAAATTCATTTATTAATTTGCTCAGGCGCTGCTCAAGAAGCATCTTATGGCCGACAATAACGATTTCATCAATTAAATCACTCGTAAAAAGGTTATCAAGCGTATATTGTATCAAAGGCTTGCTTTCTTCTTTGCCATCTTTAACCGTTTTAAATTCCCTCAATGGTTTATAACCCGTCTCAATGAACTTTCCGCCGTAATCTTCCGCAACTATTCTGCTGTACTTTTTTACTTCTCTTTTGTTGTTATAACCTGCCATTAAAATTGCGCTAACCATGCCATCACTCTATTAAATAACATATGAATTTTATTGTAATGGTGGATACAATATTTAAACAATCCTCACACAACAAAGCTCAATTGTTGTGACCACTGATAGCCGTTACCCACAATTTCATAAGAGTAAAAACTCTATTTGTTATTCTTCACCTTGGGGACACGAAATGAACAATGAATGTCAGCCATTATGTGCTTGAATCTGATGAGTCTTACGTTAAATATCAACAATCTCAAAACACATCCGCATCTGGCAGAACTCTAATGATGTTTTGATTTCTTCTTTTTCATTGTCATGTTTATCATCTATGGTAGTCAACATGGGATGCTGTGACGACTTCAAAATCACAGACCAGCGGCGCATGGTCGGAGAATGTAATTTGTGGTACCTGAAAACGAGTTACGTGAATTTCCGGGCTATGAAAAATATAATCGAGTTGTCTACGCGGCAATCTGCTGGGGTGGGAGGGGTGTCCCTGATTGTTGGCAGTTTTCAAACCACCGGCCACAGTAAACAATTGTAATTCTCGATCACCCCAAAATACATTGAAATCCCCTGCAACAATGACCGGCTTTTCAACATTTTCGACCATCGAATGGAGCTGTTGAAGCTGGTATTGACGATGGCGAAACTTCAAAGACAAGTGTACGAGGAAGATTGAAAATTCGTTTAACTCCAACTCAATAACCAGTCGCTTCATTCCTTCACGAAAATAATGAAATCTATGGCTCTTGATTGCCTGATTAGTCAATAGTGCATTACCTTGTTTGTTCACCAATGGGATCTTCTGTACTATGGAATCGACAGGATACTTTGACTGGTATACGTGATAGTGTTTTATTTCCCTCGCGATGGTTTCAGCTTGGTTGCTATTTTCTGAACGGTAAGATCCGCTGTCTACCTCAATTAAAGCGATGATGTCCGGATGCACCGATCTTATGAACTCAATGATATGACGCAAATTCCCATTGGTATGCTTTAAATAGCCGCTATAAGGAACCGGAAGGTGGAAACGTTTCCCGATCCCTGCGCCGTAACGGATGTTATATAAGAGAAATCGCATAGTTCCATATTAATATCATTTACCATTTCGATTGTAAATCGCAAAGATTTTATCTTTCGATTTTTCCGCATCCAAGGCAGAAATATGCACTTTTTAGCGAAAGGTTATCAAGAGGAATTTTTATAATCTAGAGTAAAGTTTGAAAACCCGTACCTGTAATGCTAATAGATGCAGATATGAAACGGATTTGCCCGAATTGAAAAACGATATCACACGGATTTTAAGGCTCTGATATTTACATTTTAATAGCAGAAAGCGCAACTGTAGTCTTAAGAACTAAGATTGCTGATATCTCAGGTTTTGGTGACCCTTAATTATAGCAAGTACGTAGGAGAAATCACAGATTTTCAAACCAGCCAAAAAGTTATTAGATCCATTACATATCACCACATAGATATTTTGGGGGTTGGGAGAGAATCCTCCTAATTTATGGTTGTAATTCTTTCGCAGCGAATCAATATCTAATGTTCGGCGCTAAATAATTAAATTAAAAGTTTAGACAATTTTAAAGGATACTGCCAATGGAAAAATCAGAATCAATGCTCGGTTTCAAGTTAATGAGTCTCGTCTTTAAAATACGTGATTTATTATTGCCGCGAATCAATGTCTTGAACGAAGTAGGAATAAAACCAGGAAACAGTGTCCTTGACTATGGTTGTGGGCCAGGTGGTTATATTCTACCTCTTTCATCTTTAGTTGGTGTATTAGGTAAAATATTCGCATTAGATGTACATTCTTTGGCCATTAAAACGGTAGCGGATATTTCTACAAAAAATGGATTAAAAAATGTTAAGACCATTCAATCAAATTGTGCGACAGGTTTGCCAGATGAAAGTGTCGATGTTGTACTTCTATACGATACTTATCACGATTTAGATAATCCTTACGAGGTCTTACAGGAAATCAATAGAATATTAAAACCAGAGGGGATTTTGTCATTTAGCGACCATCATATGAAAGATGATGAAATAATGGAAAAAATCACTCAAAACAATTTGTTCAAGATTCTAAGAAAGAATAAAAAAACCTATACATTATCAAAAAGTACTTAGTTTTCTGAGAAGCCGCCGAACAAGCGGATGAACCAGACGGGAAGAAGCCAGGGCGTTTTTCGTAAGGGCTGTGCGGATTTGAAAGGCCTCAGGCCCGCTGGTTATCCGCAGCCGTTCGCTGCAGTAAAAATTACCTATCTCAAAGCATTTAATTAGCAAGTTTTTCAGATATCCATTCCTGATCTCAAATCCGCATTTGTTGTGATCTATTGAGAGTATTCATAGCATGAGAAAACCTGTAATATCAAATGAAATCAGCCCAAAATTTGACGGATTCAAAACCTGACATACCTTGCCATAATCTCAGGCGAACAAAAATCTGCACCAATTACATATATCTAAAAATCAAAGAACAAACTCCCGAAAATGGATTTGCCCCTATTGAAAAAACGATATCACACGAATTTTATGGACATGATACGTGTATTTTCATAGCAGTAACATGCAATCGGAATTCGTTACAGGTTCGTTGGAGACATCTGAAATCTTAACGATTGAGTTCACCCGCCGGAATTGGGTGGCCAGTGATAATGATTTGCCTCAACTTCACGGCAAAATAGGCAATGGAAAATAGATAAGCTGGCAGGTAAAGCCACCATGCAAAAGGGTTGGGAATCCCTGTTCTTTCAATATCGCCGGGTATCTGAATAATATTCTTCCAATCCCAACAAAATGCCACGATCATGAGCAAACCACAGTTCAGCGCAACAACCATGTCGTACCACCGCCAGCGGATATCATATCCTTTTTCATCATAATAAATAATAAGAGAGCCTGCCACCACCATAGCAAGCGCAATCAATAACGGTGTAATTACTGGGCCTACCCAGGGTAGCGGCACATAAAACAAAAGATCCCATGTCATAAGGCTTTCGGGCCAGCTCACCATGACATACAGCCAAATGTAGTAAAATATGTCCCATATTCCAAAGGCAATCATAAAAAAGCAAAACTTTTGAAATCTGTTCCTTCCGGCAACCCAGCCCACTGCCACCAGCATGATTACTGTGGCAATTTCACGGACAAACTCGATTCGAACCAAAGGATCGATAACGTGTTTACCGTCCTCCCACTTGACTACCAGAGGGAAGCTGAATTCTCCGCCAAAGTAAATTTCACGGAGATATACAACAACAGCGCTTTCAACCAATGCAAAGGCAATGGCAAAAACCACCACCCAAAACCAATTTCTAAAGGCGCTTTTAGACTTTTTTTCGAATTTGGCATTGATGTTGTTATTTTTTATAACCATGGCTTATAGTTCGCTTGATTGGCATCCTTATATGGAAACAGTCTATTGTAATTTTGATGCTCGATGTCTCACAAATGTTTGTCCACAAGTCATCCAAGATTATTAAATAATTTCATAACATGTTATAAATATAAAAAGTGCGAGCGCTGGATGTCAAATGCTGAGATCTAATGATGATTTCGTGCCTCAACCTTCAATTTCCAAAATTGCAGATTCATAACCGAAATCAAATTTTGGATCTCTTACCAATATTCGGGCCGTAAACTATTTAGCAAGCATTGTGATATCTGTAAAGATTTGAGGCTTAAAATTCCTGCCATTTATAGCAGGTATCTGTATCGCTCCATTTCAGTTAGAGCTTGATTCGTT
>JAYEFV010000389.1:0-2318 GCA_034658755.1 Thermodesulfobacteriota bacterium
AGTTTTTTGAAACCGTTAGCAGGACAAAACGACAAATAAGTATATTCCACCACATATTGTACTCAGATAGATAAAATTATACCGCCTGTTGTGTTTTTCCCTTTACAAGCTGATGAATCCCTGTTATTTAATACAGTTAATCCTAATCTGGATAAAACCGGAACCAAAAAATATTGAGTAAAAAGACACAAACAAACAAAATATAAATTTAAAATAATTAAAGGTCTTGGGAATTCTACAACTTTTCGAATTCGCAAGCTCAATTTGAATATCCGGCCGATACCAGGCTTGCAGAATGAAGGTGCAACAGGAGATTTGATCGCATGAAACTAAAAAAGCTGGAACTCAATGGATTTAAATCCTTTGTTGAAAAAAACAGCATTGAATTTCCTCCGGGTATTTCTGCGGTTGTGGGTCCGAACGGTTGCGGCAAAAGCAATGTCGTAGATGCAATTAAATGGGTTATGGGAGAACAGAGTATCAAGCAGCTCCGCGGGAAATCCATGGAAGACGTAATATTTTCAGGTACAAACGGAAAACCCGCATTGAATATGGCAGAGGTCTCTTTAACCCTTGCAAATGAAAACGGCAATGCCCCCGAAGAACTCAAGGACTTTTCCGAAATCATGTTAACCCGGCGCCTTTACCGATCTGGAGAAAGCGCCTACTTCATCAACAAACAGCAATGTCGGCTTAAGGATATCCATAATATTTTTATGGGAACCGGCATGGGGACAAAATCCTATTCCGTGATACAACAGGGAAGTATCGGCGCAATTACGGATTCCGGACCCGAAGAAAGAAGAGTTTTTATTGAAGAAGCAGCAGGAATTACACGGTATAAAAGCCGTAAAAAGGAAGCTCTCGGTAAAATCCGGGGCACAAATCAGAACCTGTTGCGGGTTACAGACATCATTGCGGAAATAAAGCGGCAGATGGCCGGCCTGAAACGTCAGGCCAGAAAGGCCGAACGGTATAAAAAGCATCAAAAGCGCATCAGGGATCTCGATATCACCATTGCGTTGCATTACTATGATGACTATACCCATAAAATTGATGAAACCGATGCGGTATTAACAAATTTAAAGGATACAGACATTGAGCATACAACCCGGTTGAAAAACCTTGATGCGGAAGTTGAAAAGATCAAGCTTCGGCGTTCGGAAAAAAATCAGGAGATTTCGAACCAAAAGTCCCGCATATTCGAAATACAGCGTCATATAGACCGCGTGGAAAATGATATAGATCACTTTCGAAAAGAGGTTGAACGTCTAATCAACGAATGTGGAGAACTTGAATCCGCTCACAGAAACCTTGAAGGAAAGAACCGGAACTTAATCTCCGAAGTCGCTCAGGTTGAAACCCAGAATATAAACATTCATGGCAACATAGAAACGGTAAGGTCTGCCATCGACCGGGAGCGGTCGGCCTCGCAAACCATTAAAGATCGAGTCTCTGTGTTGAATCAAGAGCTTGAAACATGTAAAGCCAATCTAATGGACCTGGTGGCCCGGGAAGCACAATACAAAAATATCTATCAAAACGCTTCGCGCAACAAAGAAAGCCTTAAAAGACGACTGAAAATCATAGATGAAGAAGAAGCCTCAACCCGTCAGAAAGTGGAAAAACTCCGGGAGAAAAAAATAACGGCCCAAGAAAAATTTGATTCATATAAAAAAGAGATCTATGAGTTAAACGAAAGTGCGACCAGGGTCAAAAAACAGCTTCAAGAAAAAAGCAAATCTCTTGCAGAACAGGTTAAACGGGTTCAGACCGTTGATCTTGAGAGAAACCAGGCCAAGTCATCGTATACGGCGTTAAAGAAAATGGAAGACAATTTCGAGTGGTATAAAGACGGCGTTCGAGCCGTAATGAAAAAAAACAGGGCCGATAAACAGGGCGTTTCGCCGGAAGGATTAGAAATCGATGACAGGAATGGCATCTTAGGACTCATGGCGGATATCGTGGAACCGAAACCTTCTTATGAAACTGCAGTGGAAGCGGTTCTTGGAGAATCATTACAGTATATTCTTGTCGAGAACCAAAAAGCAGGCATGGGCTCTATCGACTATCTTCAAACAACCGGTGAGGGGCGAGGAGGCTTTATCCCTGTCTCATCTGTCAAAGACATGGGGTGGGAGGACCACAAGGGAAACCCCGATGCTCAAAAAAGGCTTTTGAACCATGTTTCCGTTAAACAGGGGTTTGAAAAGGTAACAGAAGCGCTTTTAGGGCATGTACTTGTTACCGACGATATTGAAGAGGCCATAAATATATTCAACACCAATGGGGTGTGCCAGACCATTGTTACCAAAAAC
>JAYEFV010000390.1:0-2314 GCA_034658755.1 Thermodesulfobacteriota bacterium
ACCATCAGGTGTATCCGTCCTGTGAAGTACATCTTTCATAGTATCTGAAATGCTTAGTAACTTACTCCGAAATATATTCACAAAAAATCAAAAGGAGTAAGTCATGGATGATCAGAGTAATTTATCACCGCGCCACCTGCAGATGTACGCCCTTATCGAAAAATCTCAAAACAGCCCGCTTAGCCAAAAAGCCTTTTGCAAACAGGAAGACCTGCCATTAAGTACTTTTACCTATTGGCTGAAAAAATATCGCGGATTTAAGCAGACAGCCGGGACCGCTCAAGATTTCATTCCTGTGAAAATTAATGAAAGATCACAGCAAAAACAAAGCAACTGGTGTGAGATAGAGTTCCCCGGCGGCATCGTGATTCGAATCGGCGGCTTTTAGAATGTTCTCTCTTACCGGGAAAATCCGTTTTTATCTGTATACCCATCCTACGGATATGAGAAAGAGTTTTGATGGTTTAAGCGGTCTTATAACCAATCATTTATTGAGTGATCCATTATCCGGGGATGTCTACCTGTTTATTAACCGCCGCCGTGATCGCATTAAACTCTTTGTCTGGGGACGCGACGGCTGGTGGATCTATTACAAGCGTTTAGAAAAAGGAACATTTCAAATTCCACTAGCCCCTTCAAGTTCAGATTCATTGGAATTAGCGTACGAAGATCTGTTAATGCTTTTAGAAGGAATCAACCTGGAAAAGAGTAAAAAAAGAGTGCGATTCGGGCGAAATATATTGGCATAAGTTGTTGTTATTTTGTAAATTAGAATCATTATGAATGCAGCGGAAAAACAGCTATCCTACGATGAATTATATTCAGAATATCTTAAGTTAAAACAGGAACTGGCTGACTTAAAACGTTTAATCTTTGGTCAGAAGCGTGAGCGGTTTATTCCCGGACAGAAAGACCATCAGCTTTCTTTTGGTCTTGGATTAGAAGTATCGGCCGGGCTGGAAGAAACAAATGAGCAGATTACCTATCAACGCAAAAAGAATAAGGCAAAATACACCCCGCACAGCCGCCAGGAATTGCCTGCTCATTTACCGCGCAGAGAAATTATCATTGAACCGGAAGAACCGACCGAAGGTTTAAACAAAATAGGCGAAGAGATTACCGAAGAATTAGATTACGAACCGGGCAATTTATTTGTCAACCGCTATATCCGTCCCAAATACGCTAAAGGAGAATCAGAAGGCGTTATTATCGGTGATCTTCCTTCCCGCCCCATCGATAAAGGGATACCGGGGCCTGGTCTTTTATCTCATATTTTCATCAGCAAATTTGTAGACCATCTTCCCTTATACCGTCAAAGACAGCAATTTAAACGTCAGGGTGTAGACCTTTCCGCATCGACAATAGATAATTGGGTTACCTCCGGATATGATCTGCTGTTTCCACTTTACGAAATTCAGCGTGAACGCATCATCAAAAAAGAATACCTGATGGCCGATGAAACGCCGATCCAGGTGTTGGATAAACTGAAAAAAGGCAAAACCCACCGCGGCTATTTCTGGGTATATCACGATCCTCTAAAAAAAGAAATTTTATTTGATTATCAGAATAACCGCAGCCGGGCCGGACCTTTTCAGATTTTACAAGATTTCAAAGGATATCTTCAGAGTGACGGATATCATGTTTATGACGAGATCGGCCAATGGGAATCTATTACCCTGTTAGGCTGTATGGCCCATGCCCGGCGTTATTTTGATAAATCATTGCCCAATGATAAAAAGCGTTCCGAAGAGATGCTAACCCTGATTCAGGGTTTGTATAAGACTGAATCTTTTGCCCGGGATAATCATTTTTCCCATGAAGAGCGATATAACCTGAGGCAAAGAGAAGCAAATCCAGTATTAAATGAAATGAAAGCCTGGCTTGACACAACAGCATTACAGGTTCTGCCCAAATCGGCCTTGGGCAAGGCTATTGGTTATATGCTTGGCCGGTGGAAGTATCTGAAACGTTATGTTGAAGACGGGCGTTTTGAAATAGACAATAACTTAATTGAGAATGCTATCCGACCGGTAGCGTTGGGTCGAAAAAATTATCTGTTCGCGGGTTCTCATAATGGCGCTAAGCGGGCGGCATTGATTTACACTTTGGTCGCCAATGCAAAACTGCAAGGGTTGGAACCGTTTGCTTATATGCGGGACCTCCTTTCACAAATAGCCGATTACCCCTATAAAAAGCTAGCAGATCTTCTACCTGTAAATTGGAAAAATCAATAAATTTAACAAATATTTTTCATTCTGGAAAGATGTACTTCACAGGATGGATACGATGAAACTACATATGTTGCAAATTGCAG
>JAYEFV010000391.1:0-2313 GCA_034658755.1 Thermodesulfobacteriota bacterium
AACGTCTCAGGCTATCGCTTGGTGTAAGATATGATTATGTTGATTATAAAGACGGCAAAATGGAGGCCAACACCGGCCATCTTTTCTATAATTACATCCAGAACAATCCCATTAAAGACGAAAACTGGGACGAACTGAGCCCCCGGATTTCAGCCCGGTATTTCTTTACAGACGCATTCAGCGCCTATGCCTCTTATGGGCGGGGGTTTCGCGCCCCTGAACTTGATGACATGTGCCGAACGGGATGGCAGTATGTGGGACCCAAAATCGCCAATCCGAATCTTGATCCTGAAACTATTGATACGTTTGAAATAGGGTCCGACTGGAAGGTCCTGAATAATCTTAAAATGGCGGCATCAGCATTCTATTCCAAGGGCAAGGATTTTCTATACTATGTGGATACGGGGATTCCAGTAGCAGGAGGCGGTTACTGGGCGACACGCAACTATCAAATAAAACAAAACGTGGGCGAAGTAGAAATATATGGTATTGAACTGGATCTGCGGTACAATCTTACGAATAATGTCTCTTTCTATGCAAATTACACCTATTCGGACACCGAAATCACAGACTACGATAAACCGAATTTTCCGGGCGCTGTTGATTTGGAAGGCCTGGAATTGCGCAATTCTCCAAAAAACATTGTGAATGTGGGCGCGGAATACTTGAACAGATGGGTCAACGCGAATGTCAACGTACTCTGGAAGGACGAGCAATACACGGATGACGCCAATACTGAAAATGAAACCGCCGATGATTATTTCCTGGTGGATTTAAAATTCTGGCGCGACATCAGTAAGCATTTCACTGCGTCACTCGCCATCGAAAACGTGTTTGATGAGGAGCACACGGAAACCCCCCACGGCAAAGATCCTGGCAGTGGTCTGAGCATGCAGTCATATAATCCGGGTCGCATATTCATCGGCACACTCACATATAGATTTTAAAAAATCTCGCGCCCCACACGACGTTTGGCTTGCGTGGGGCGCCTGGCTCCGCAGGTGGGCTTTAAACCCCGCCCTTGCCCGGGATGAATTCTCCAAAGGGGCCGGCGGTCTCGACAATTCAGCAAAGCTGATATCCGATTTTTTTGAAAAGGAGTATTTATGCAAAGTAGGCGAAAGTTTGTTTATCCTATCCTTTGTTCTGTTTTTATATTTGCCTTTTTATCTGTTGCCTGGGGAAGTGAGGTTTCAAAAGGCAAGTTTTATGTCGTGGGAACAGGCCCTGCGGGACCGGAACACATCACGCTTAAGGCGCTGGAAATAATAAAGATGGCTGACTTTATCATCTGCTCAAAAGAACACTCCAGGCCCTTTTTAAAATATTTCAAAGGGGAAATCATCGAGGATGTCTTCGATTGGCTCTGGCGGTATAAGGAAAAATCTTTTAAAGACCTGAATGAAGAGGAGGTAGAAGAGTATCTCATTTTCAGGGATAAAAAAGCAAAGGCATTGGTAGAAAAAATAATAGAAAAAATCAATCAGGGGTATGATGTTGTGCTTTTGGAAGGTGGTGAACCTAATATTTTTAGCCCATGTCACTTTATTACAGAACGATATGGAGCAGATGAAGTAGAGATCGTTACAGGCATGAACAGCCTCTGTGCCGCTAATGCAGCGATCGGAAAATCGATTATTCCAGCCTATGATAGCCAGTTTGTTGTGTTGACTGCCCCCTTTTTGATTTCTGATAATATGCTTGAAAGTATTGCACCTTTCAGTCCCACAGTCATCGTCTATATGGGAATGGAGCTTTTAGGAGATTTGGTCAAAAAGTTTAAGAGGTATTTTTCAGGACATACACCGGTTGCTATTGTCTGCCATGCAGGCTTTGAAGGTAAGGAAAAGATAATCAGGGGATGCTTGGACAATATTTGTGATAAGTTAGGAAGCAATAAGGACTTCATGTGTTTAATATACATTGGCAGGGCGGTTGTGGGAAAACCATTTACGACCTTTCAGGAAGGGTTAAGTATCTATTTGCGCCGGAACAAGTTTTTTGATGAATAGAAAAAGCAAACCCCATTACAGGACTTCCGTAATAGGGACCGAGTAGAATTTTAACGTTTAGGGTTCGCGAAGAAATAACTTTACATTTTCAGGAGTCGAGGCGCCCGCATGGCAAGGCGCGAGGAGGCTGCGAAACTGAGAAAAAGGAATTATGGCGAATGGCTAAGCAAGGTCGAAAAACAAAGGAAAAAGGTTCAAGACTTTGTATTACAGCACATAAAAAATGGAAAAACCATAGTGATGCTGGACGGAGGTGATCCTTGTGTTTACGGGCCGTCCCTTTACTGGTTATTAAAAGGAT
>JAYEFV010000392.1:0-2306 GCA_034658755.1 Thermodesulfobacteriota bacterium
TAAACTTAGCTTGTCACTATCGTGCCCCAGTTAAATGAATAAAAGAACGGTTTCATCCCGGTTAAATGAAAAAGATAGATTTAACTGGACAGGCGGGGTAAAAATTTCACTGGGCAGGGAAGGTGAGGAGAATCAAAGCTAAACAGCCATCTTTTTTACGGGAAATTGGCGCGGGATCCGTATACTGTTAGGGTGCGTTTGCTCTCTTTCTTTCAGTTCCGCAGCAATTTTTTTCACATCAAATCTAAATTCCTGGCAAAATGTTTTTCTGGTTTGACGTATTTCTTTAATAACCAAATCATCTTTCATTTTCATCACCTGTTTCCGTGAAAAGTTGTAAGGGAGTTATGATTTCAGGGCATACAATTTGCTTTAGATCTTATTTGGGATTTGGTATTTCATTGAAATACCGGACTTACCATGTGATCAAAAAAACATGGATAAAGTGATTGAAATGGTTCTATAAAAAGTGTAGACTATTTTAAAATACGCTATAAATGGAACATATAGCAAGAAAGAGATGATCATAGGGGAGTTTTTGTTTAACAAGTGAGAAACAAGAAGATAGCGAGATGAAAATTAAGGTTTATCTTGATATTTGTAGTTGGTATCGGCCTTTTGATGACCAAAGCCAAATTCGCATTAGAATGGAAGCAGAGGCAGTTCAAATAATATTGGAAATGTCAGATCTTGGTCAAATTGAGATTTCCATTTCGGATATTATCCTTTATGAAAATATGGGAACAAAGGATTTGGTCAAAATGCAAAATGTAAAGGAACTAATGAAAAGCTGTAAAAATTATATTCCATATGATCAAAATATTCAAAAAAGGGCATTTGAACTATCAAAAGATGGTTTTGCACCTTTAGATGCCCTTCATTTGGCTTCAGCAGAAACTGGAGGGGCCGAATATTTTGTTACAACAGACGATAAGTTTCAAAAAAGATACGATCAACTGCATGATCGAATAAGGACAAAAGTGCTAAATCCCATAGACTTTGTCAAAGGAGTAGATATATGAAAAGGTCAAGTCAAACTTTGGCTGAAATCGAAACCGATGCGCTCATGATCCTGGTAGAGCGATTAGGAGCTGGAGGTGCAACGCGCTTTTTGAGTAAATACTCTTCTGGTCACGGCGACTATACAAAAGAGAGAGCCCAGATTTGGAAAGGGAAAAAATTGCATGATATTTGCCGCGATATTGAAGAAATGAAGAAGGAAGATTTTCGGGACGTCCATAAATAAGTAAATAACTAGTAAATTAAAGTTCAAAAGTCAAGGGAAAAGGGGTTAGGTATAAGGCTTAAGGAAAAGGGTGCAAGGCACAAGGAAAAAGGCAGACTCTGCGGTTGTTTGAGGATAGAGGAAGGCGGAAGTGAAGAAGATAAGAAAATCAGAAGGTTGGAGGACAAAGGTTAGAGGCCGGAGGTCAGCCTCCGCCCATAGGGGCCTACCCTCTCTCCGAGCTGTAGGCTCTACGAGCCGGAAGCCTGCCTGTATGCCCTACGGGCAGGAAGCGGCCCCGGTGGGAGGTCGGAGAACGGAAGCCAGAAAATAAGAAGTTAAGAAGATTAGAAGGATAGAGGATAGAGCTCTGCGGTTCATGGTAAAAGATTCACAGGTTCAGAGGTTCAGGATTCAGAGGTTCAAAATACGAGAGGTCGGAGATCAGACGTCCGAAGTCAGAAAGCAGAAATTAGGAAATAAGATAAAGGGGAAAGGACGGGAAGGATTAAAGGAATTCTATACGAAGGAGAAAATATTATACCCCTGATTTTGAACAATACTTGCAAGTTGTTTATCAGAACAAACGAAAATATCATCCTCTTCACAATAGGTTAAAAAGAAGGCAAGCTGAATGCTATCAAGAGTTCTCAACCCATATTTTTTTCCAATATTATGCAGTAAATCCAAAGCACCATCACAGACCAAAGATGAAAATTTAAGGAGTTTATATCTGGATTCAACATCACTTTGGAATTTATCCATTAACACATGAAGCGCTTCATGAATGATTTCATTCTCTCTATATTTCCTGTATGCTGTCGAAACAAATTCAATTTTTGCAAGTTCAGAAATATAAATTGTCTCATTGGAGTTATATAACTCAATAACCTTATGAGAATTTTCCTCCTTATGATATATTTTTACTAACGAAGAGGTGTCTATAAAAAAGCTCATACGCGATTTTCCCTTTCTTCAATAACGCTTTCAGACCATAACGCTTTGGATGTACTTAATCTTTCGTGTACATCATGAAGTGAGTATCGGCTTTTTACTTTCTTTTTAAGGGGAATAGCCTTTT
>JAYEFV010000393.1:0-29673 GCA_034658755.1 Thermodesulfobacteriota bacterium
AGCGGTAAAAGCACGCTGCTCAACATGATCGGCTGCCTCGATCCACCGACAAGTGGCTCTTTACAGGTTGCAGGCCAAGATGTTGCCAGAATGGATCGCAAGCAGTCTGCTCAATTCAGAGGCAAACATATCGGTTTTGTGTTCCAGGACTTTAACCTGATTCCGGTGTTGACCGTCTTTGAAAACGTGGAATACCCTTTGCTCATGGTGCAAAACTGGCCCGCACAGGAGCGCAAAAAACGGGTTAACGATCTGCTCAAATCCGTTGGCATGGGGGATCAAGGCAATAAATATCCTAGCCAAATATCGGGCGGCCAGAAGCAACGGGTAGCGGTTGCCCGTGCTTTGGTAACCAATACTAAACTAGTGCTGGCCGACGAGCCAACCGCAAACCTTGACGGAGAAACGGCAAAACGGATTATCAATCTTATGAAAAAGATGCGCGATGAATTTGACACCACTTTTATTTTTTCCACCCACGACCCCAAAGTGATGCAGAACGCGGAAATAATTTTAACCCTTGAAGACGGTAAGCTTTTACAACGGCAAAACGACAACGGAGGGTCTCATGCTTAATATTATTAAAATTGCCGGCCGCAATCTTTGCCGGTATCAGCGGCGGACAATACTGACAGCAACACTGATCACTCTTGGGGTGATGGCGGTACTGCTATTTATTTCGATAACAGGTTCTTTTAAGGATATGATGGTCGGACAGATCACGGACTCCATGCTTGGCCATATACAGATCCACCGCACAGGCTATCTATCTTCAATTGACAGTCTGCCTCTCGATCGCAACATGAACCAACACCAGGTTGCAAAGGTAAAAAAGATTTTAAGTGGTGTGGATGCGGTTGAATCCTACTCCATGCGTATCAAGCTTGGAGCCATGTTCAGCAATTTTACCCAAACCACCAACATCAGGCTCAATACGGTCATTCCTGAGCAAGAGGTCAAGACCGTTCCTTTGCTTTCCGACCGAATTATTCAAGGGGACAAGAAAGATGTTTTGTTGCGAAAAGGTGAAATCCTCATTCCAGAACTGATTGCCAAGGGCATGAAAGTAAATGTGGGCGACAGTATTGTGCTGGTGGCCAATAACAAGAACGGCTCGGTCAACGGAAAAACTTTTTTGGTCAGTGGTGTCCTTGAAGGCATTACCGGCCCTGGTGGCCGCGATGGGGTTATTCATCTGGATGATGCCAAGGAATTACTGCGCATCCATGGTGTTGAAATCAGTGAGATAGCGGTTCGTCTGAAAGACATGAATGATCTGCCCCAGGTTTTTTCCATATTTAAGACAGAGCTCTCTGCCTTAAAGAATAAACAGGGTAAGCCGATATTTGAAGTGCATACCTGGGAGAAGCTGTCACCATTTTACAATATAGCAAAAATGATTGATCTGATGACCTTTTTCATCAAAATCATGCTTGTAGCCATCGTTTTGGTAAGCATAATGAATGTAATGATCATGGCTGTGTACGAGCGGATCAATGAAATTGGCACCATTTCTGCCATTGGAACATTACCGGGCAAAATTATGGCACTGTTCGTGACCGAGGGTTTTTTGATAGGTGTGCTTGGAACGGTTGTCGGAACCGTTATCAGCCTGATCAGCATTGCTGCCATGAATGTCGCTAACATAACTTTTAACTTCGGGCGACAATCCAACCTGGTGTTGGCCCCTACCATCGAAACGGCGGATGTAATTACCATTGGTGTGATCGTTATCGGCATCACCGTATTGGCCAGTCTACAGCCGGCCTTTAAGGCCGCAAGAATGGATCCGATAATCGCCTTACGGCATGTGTAATGGTATATAAGGAGGAATTATCCATGATATCGTTTATAAATTTATCAAAGCCTTTGAAACTTTTCCCGGGCTTCTTTGTTCAAATGACCGCAGTTATTCTCTTTGTCATTCCGGTGACAGCCCTCGATGGCAATGAAATCCTGCTTCAGGTGGATCGAAACCTTCAGCCCGAGTCTTATGAGATGTACCGCAAGCTGATCAATGTCGAACCGGATAGCAGTAAAAAGGAGTATGTCCTTTATACGGTAAAAAAGGGCCAGGACAAAATGGTCGCTCTGTTTCTGTCCCCTGCCAGTGAAAAAGGGAGAGCGACCCTTCGGTTAGGTGAAAACATGTGGCTTTATATTCCCAGTGTGGGGAAACCGCTGCGCATTACGAGCCTGCAGTCGGTAGTAGGCGGTGTTTTCAACAACTCGGATATATTGCGACTGGATTACAGGGCTGAGTATAACGCCACCATTTTGGAGGAAACAACGGATACATACATCCTCAATTGCAAAGCCAAAACTTCATCGGTCGCCTATGATCGCTTAAAGATGCAGGTGGACAAGAAAACCATGTTGCCCGTTATCATTGAATGTTATACGGCCAGCGGTATGTTGATCAAAACCCTTTATTATAAAAAAATTAAAAAATTCGGGGCCGATTTTTTACGACCATCGGTTCTTGAGACCGATAGCCCCCTGTATAAAGGGTATAAATCCGTAATGATTTACGCCAAGATCAATAAGAAAGAACTTGCCGATGAGGTGTTTACTCTGAATTATCTGCCCCGGGTCAATGAATTGCGATGAGAAACAATTATGGCCTGATATTACTCAGCATTCTGTTTTTCCTTTTCGGCATGATCTTATTTTTTTCTCCTCTCACAGTTATGGCTGAAGAGAATTACAGTTTTGATCTTGAGGAGTTCGAGCCCAAAAATTTTGAATGGGGCGGGTATGCGGAGATCAAGTGGGAACATATTAATCTGAATACTGACAGTACGTTTTATAGGCTCAATTTTTATAAAGATCCTCACAATGCCCTCGACCGTTTTACAGGCACCCTACAGGGTAAATGCCGTTACAAAAAAGGGATCTGGACACTTAACGGTTTGTTTCAGGCCGAAGGCAGGCAGGATGATATCGGTTGGTCGGATACTGCGGATGTTTTTGAAGCCAACCTAAGCGTTAAACCAACGCCGGTAATTACCGTTGATCTGGGGAAAAAGGTTTTCAAGTGGGGCAAGGGGTATGCCTGGAATCCGGTGGCGTTTATTGATCGGCCCAAAGATCCCAACAACCCGGAGGAGGCACTGGAAGGGTATATCGGAGCTGTTCTTGATCTGATAAAGAGTTTCAAGGGGTCGTTACAGACCGTAGCCCTTACTACCGTTGTTTTTCCAGTCTTTGATGAGATTAATGAAGAGTTTGGTGAAGTGAATCATGTGAATTTCGCTTCTAAACTTTACCTGCTCTATCGGGATACGGATATTGATTTTGTGGTATTTAGCGGCAACAGCCGCTCAACCCGCTATGGTATCGATTTTTCAACAAACCTGGCCACGAATTTGGAAATTCATGGTGAATTCGCCTATCTGTCCGATATTGATCAGAAATATCTTTCTGAAACAGGCACATTAACTGAACGCGAACGTTCCGTTGCAAAGTACCTGTTGGGACTGCGTTACCTGACCGAAAGCGATATCACGACAATCATAGAGTTTTATCACAATGGAGCCGGCTTTTCCGAATCGGAACTGGAGCGTTTCTATCAACTGGTCGCCGATGCGGATGATCAACTGCTCAATACCGTCATAGACACCCTTTTCCAAACGGCTAAAAATATATCCAAAATGGGATACGCCAACCCCCAAGCGGGTCGCAATTATCTGTACTTCAAAATCAATCAAAAAGATCCCTTCGATATCCTCTACTTCACCCCGGGATTGATCGCTATCCTTAACCTTGACGACCAGAGCTATTCCATCAGCCCCGAAATATTATATACGGGTTTTACCAACTGGGAACTTCGGATTCGTTTTACTCTTCTAAACGGCAGGCATTTCACCGAGTTCGAGGAGAAACAAAACGAAAACAAGCTCGAGCTCCGTGCACGATATCATTTTTAACTTCGGTTCTGTTATGGCTGACTTTAAATATACATCTTGTAAATTACCTGACCTTTTTCGGGAGTTATTTCTTGATTTTAAATGGGTTTGTATTATATGAAATAATCTTATCCTGATTATAATTTAATTATCGAAAAAAAGGGCGACTGATATGAATATTTGGGAAAGAAAGAAACCTTCATTCGGTTTTATTTCTACTAGATTTGCGGGATTGGACGGGGTTTCACTTGAGACGAAAAAATGGGTTGATGTTTTAACTTCAAAGAAATGCCCTGTCTATTATATGGCAGGAGAGCTGGACACCAACCCCTCAACATCTTATCTTGTAACCAAAGCACATTTTAATCACAAGGATATTATAGAAATACAAAATGCAATTTTTGTGAGAAAAAAACGCACACCAGAAATCAGCAGAAAAATTCAGCAAATTAAAGAAGAACTAAAGGCCGAAATAGAAAAATTCCATTCAAAGTTTGGCTTTGAAATTCTTGTAGTACAAAACGCTCTGGCAATTCCTGTAAATATTCCACTTGGTCTTGCAATAACCGAATTCATAATGGAAACCCAAATACCCACCATTGCGCATCACCATGATTTTTTCTGGGAAAGAGAAAGATTTAACAGCACGGTTGCTACAGATTATTTAAGAGCAGCATTTCCTCCAGTTCACCCAAGCATTCAACATGTTGTGATTAATTCTTTGGCAGGATACGATATGGGAAGTTTTACGGGAGCAAGTTGGACTTTAATTCCAAATATTTTCGATTTTAAAACTCTACCACCGAAAACAGATGATTACAATTCCGATTTTAGAAAAGAAATCGGCCTTGATGAAGACTCACTGCTAGTCCTTCAACCAACAAGGGTTGTTTCAAGAAAAGGAATTGAGACTGCAGCCGAGCTTGTAAAAAGACTTGATTATCCAAAGTCTTCGCTTGTTATAACTCACGAAGCCGGGGATGAGGGTCAGGAATATTTAATCCGCATCGAAGATTTTGCCAACTTCATCGACGTTGACCTCAAAATGATATCTGACAGAATCGGTTTGGAAAGAGGTGCCGACGAAAATGGAAAAAAAATTTACACCTTATGGGATGCATATCTTAATGCAGACCTCGTGGTGTACCCATCTCTTTATGAAGGTTACGGAAACGCTTTTGTTGAATCCGTCTATTGCAAAAAGCCTATTGTTGTTAACAGATATTCCATTTTTGTAGCGGATATTGAAACAAAAGGTTTTGATGTTATAGCTTTTGATGGATACCTGACAGATGATACTGTACAGAAAGTAAAAAATCTTCTAAAAAACCCGGAACAAATCGCCCAATCGGTTGAAAAAAACTATATGCTCGGATGGAGATATCTTTCATACGAAATGCTCGAAGAAAAAATTGAACAGCTTTTAATTAATTATTACGGTACGTAAATATTTGCTTTTTATAATTTTTATATCATTCGCTTGACCGAGGATAGATGAAATGGTTTCTGTTGGTGACGGCGATGTGAAAATGTGGAATGAACTCCTGCGACAGTTGCTGGAAATCTCACGGCATCTGGCATCGATGACGGATCTGGAGCGCATTCTAAATTTGATCATTGAGCGAGCAGCGAAATTACTGAATGTCGAACGGGCAACCGTTTTTCTTTATGATTCTTCAACGGAGGAGTTGTATATCGAAGCCGCCCTGGAGAAACTTGACCTTAGATTTAGTGCTGACTTGGGAATTGCAGGAGCAGCAGCGCGCGAACGCGAAATCGTAATGGTTAATGACGCGTATTCAGATGATCGCTCCTATCGAGATGTCGACCTCCAAACAGGATTTAGGACCCGCAATCTTCTCGCCGGTCCATTGCTGGACTACGATGGTCAGCTAGTCGGAGTACTGGAGTTAATAAATAAAAGGGTGGGAGACTTTGATTCCAGTGATATTTATCCATTTGAGATTCTTTCGGCGCAAGCAGGTATCGCTTTGCAACGCGCCATGCTCATCCAGGACAAGCTTGAAAAGTCGAAAATTGAATGTGAACTCGCCATTGCCGGCCAGATCCAACAGCAATTGTTACCCGCTGAACCCAAAACGATCCCTGGCTACGAAGTCAAGGTCTACTTCCGTCCATCTGAGCGCGTAGGTGGCGACTGTTACGATTTCATGCAATTGGATGATGGATCATGGACGTTTTTGGTTGGCGATGCCACAGGTCATGGAATAGGGCCCGCACTGATCAGCGCTGAAACACGCGCCCTGATTCGTGGAGTCATGTCGGTCAATCCGGGCCTGAGAAAGGTAATTACTACGGTAAATGATCTTCTCGTCGCGGGCCTGCCGGAAGACAAGTTCATCACCACATTTTTCGGTAGGCTTAATCCCTCAACTCACCGGATGGAGTATGCCAGTGCAGGGCAATCTCCCATCCTGCTGCACCGAGGACAGACAAACGATGTGGAAAGGTTGGAGACAACGGGTATACCATTGGGAATATTACCGGGAGACGAACATCAAGGCTCGGACCTGCTGGATTTTCTCCCAGGGGATACTCTCGTCATTCTAACCGATGGCATACCGGAATACCGGAACATTGAGGGTGAAGAGTTTGGCGTGAAACGTATTGAGGATTGTCTTCGGCGTTGCGGAAAAGAATACCTTGAGATAATGTTTGACACTTTGATCAGCGAAATGCGCACCTTTGCCGGAGACTCTCCTCAGCAAGACGATATAACGGTGCTGATGATCCGAAGATTGATAACATCTTAGCCTTTTGAAAAAAATACCGCATTCAGATAATCCCTGCCGCAGGTGGGGCTCAGACAGTGACCCGCTTAAAAACCGGATCACCTGAATGCTTGTTTGCCTCATTGTTTCATAAAAGAGATAAAAGAGATATGGATTAGATCTGTTCTGTCTGTCGGAAAGGTTAAAAGGCCCATTCACCTTTTTATACTGATCCGAAAAAAACCTGTTCAGGCGTTTTTTCAGATAGAAACGGTCGTGGACCGGGGTGGTTACGAAAATGATGCTTTAATCTTTCAGTTAATTTGTCCAGTTTCTGTTTCTGTCTGCTGTCGAGTTTTTGTTTCATTTGCTCAATCGTGTCATTGAAAATCTTCTCGAACTCAGGACGATATCCCCGTCTAAACTCAATCAACTGGTCGTGTGCCTGCTTCAGAATCTTTTCAATTTCTATCTGCTGGGATTTTGAAAGATCGAGTTTAGCTGAAAGTCTTTCCAGAACTCTTATGGGTGGAAAAGGTCCTTCGCCTCGAACAAATTTCCCGATCCGATGCTTAATAAAAAACCCGGTTCCCAATATCCCGGACAGCATACCCAGAATAAATATCAGAAGGATACCTACACAAACTTTTAGTCTTTTCATTTTTCCACCCATTTATATTACTAACTGTTGAATCAGGTTGAAGCTGATCGGATCGTCCATAAATATGGTTGCCATCTCAAACTCCGAGGCAAAATCAAATTGTATTGCCCAGGCCGCCAATACGATTATCAAGGCAGCGGTTACAGGTGCAAGCCGCCAGACGAATTGCTCGAACAGCGAAAGATAATCCGGCCTGGAATGAATCGGCCCAAGGGCGCGTACATGGCGCATGACCTGTGCTTCAAACTGTTCGCTCACTTCAGGCCCGTTGTTTTCTTTTGCATGGTAGGCTGCCCTAAGCGCCTGTTTCACTTTAATATCATCTATGTTAGAGGATTTCATATGCCTCTCCTCTTAAGTTTCCATCGATTCCGCAAGTAATTTGCGAAGCTTTTTGCGGGAACGATGGGATCGAATTTTTACGTTGGCAACACTCCAGCCCAGAAGTTCGGCAGCTTCTTTTCCAGACAGGCCTTCCAGATATACCAATTCCAGAACCATTCTGTCTTCAGCTGATAATCTGTCCAGGGCCCAGTTCAACACCTCCCTGGCCTCTTTTTGAGAACTTTGTTCATTAAACAACCGGCTGGATTGATTTGATATAATCTTTTCCAGCCAATCCTGATGTTTCTCGGTAAGCGTACTCATGGCAAGTTCTCGGACTCTGTATTGTTTTCTCCAGAAATCATAACAGGTTCTTACAGCGATAACTGACAGCCACTGCAAAAAACCGTTTTTGCCTTTAAATGCCGGCAGGGATTGATAGGCTCTGACAAATACGTCTTGAGCTGTTTCTTCTACCTGGCCGTATGGTATGCGTTTCCTGACAATTCTCAAAACCTTATCCTGATATTTTACCAGCAAATGCTCAAATGCATTGACATCACCATCAAGAATACGGCGAACAATTTCATCATCACTGGGTTTGCTGTGATTTACACGCATGTTCAGATATCAGGGGGTCTGTTCGTAACTTTTCAATCATTGTAGCAGGGTCAGGAAAAAATGCTTTCCTGACCCTGCCGGCCTGTTTATTCATGACTATTTCGGAAACAGGATTTGAACATCATTTGCCTGAAGCCGCCGCAGCCTCTCCCTTTTTCCATCATCTGGGTTTTCCGTTCCTTTAACAATTCTACCTGTTCCGGATCAAGTATTGTTTTTATTTCCGAAATCATTTTTGCTTTCTGCACAACCATATCTTCCCTGGCTTTGGATGATTCCCGGAATGCCTCCCGTACTTTTTCCTCATTGAATTTTTCGGCAAAAATTGCATTGCACATGGTTTCTCTCATTGTTTGACGGAGCTCATCCGCCGTATTTTCCCTCTGGTCTCGATACTTCGTGATAATCCCTTGCACCTGTTCCTTCTGAGTATCTGAAAGGTTGAGATCCTTAAACATGTTCATCCCCATCATGCCTTGGTGCATGCCAAATCCTGATCGGCATTTGGAAAATTTTTCCCCTGTTGCCAGCAATGTCCCCGTAAGAATCAACGTGCCGGCAATGACAACTATGCCAGCAATAACAAGTCCTATCATTTTTTTCGATTTCATTTTATACCTCCTTTTGTTTGTATTTTTACATCGGTTAACTGTTGAGCCCTTTTACGGGCTTTCCATGATTAGTCAAAAACGTCCCTCTTAATAGTATTTGTCGTAAATGATTTCTAAAAAGTTACATAAAAAATGTAATTTTGCGGTGGATGGATGCAAAACGATATCTGGGGGTCCTTACCAAGATAAGCAGGAACGAATAGTACCAAGTTTAAAAATAACAGGGCAAAAATGGCAGTTTGTTTTGTCATTCTTGCCCTGTTATTTTTGGTCATCACGGATTAGCGGGAAAAGCAAGTTATCATAAGATACCGTATGAAAATTTGTGTGAAAACTGTAAAAATACCCAGTCTGCCTCTTTGTCAGAAGCCATGTTTTTAGCGAACTCGTCCGGCCAGAAATGCCCGTAACCAAATTGGATTTCAATCCCTTTTGGAATCTTCCACTTTCCTACGATATCAAACTCCCTTCCCACTTCGTCTCCCGAGTTGCCGGTCTTGTCCCGATACGCCTTTTTGTTAAGATACCAGGCATCTTCTTCTTCGGCCAGCCAGAATTTGTGGTACTCTAATGTAAAGGAAAGCGTTTTCATGGGCTTGAGGTGTAGGTTTATCTGGGCATCCTTTAGATTTTTCCAATGAAACAGATTTATTCTTCCCATCATTTTATCTCTGGCCCCAAATGCACCGTCAAATGTCTCAAGTGAGCCGTCGGTGGGGTCACTGTCACCTGAAGCATAGGTATATTCCAAGCTGACTCGCGGTTTGAGGGGTGTTTGTTTGAACCTGTAACCAAGCAAGCAATGATAACCGTAAGCATCGATGTCATCACTGGCGCTATCACCCTCCTGTTTTACATAGGTAACATCGAAATCAAATCCTTTATAGTCTTTCTTGAAAATCCTCGCACCCATGTAGTAAGAGTCAAAATCCCCAACCTGACCATCTTCACCTTTGTACAGATCGTGATTGTTTAACTTGGTCATGGAAAATGGCTCAATTGCAATGCCTAAGAAATTCTTTGGCAGCTTAAATTGGCCGTAAAATCCCACACTCTTAAATCCACTCCTATGTGTCCAACTCAAGTGATGGGGTTCATGAATCTGGGTCTGCCCATAGTATGCATCCAAAAAGCCTCTCTTAAATGGGTAATGGAGCTTTACAGCATCCCATATCCACCTGCCTGTGTTCCCCCATTGACCGGGACCGTAAACCCTTTTGTTTCCATAATAGATAAGTTGCCTGCCGGCCTTAATACTGAAAGGCAAGATGTTCTTGATTTCTATATACGTATCAAAGGGCTCATAATAATCCTTATAGGGATTGTGCTCATGACCAAAAATAGGGTTATAGAAATTGCTGTCCTTCATGGCAAGATCCCAGACTACCGAATGTTGTATCCCCGCGGAGAGATGGATGATTTCATTGGGATGGTAATGAAATCCAAATCGGAATCTTCCTAGGAGGAATGAATCATCCTCTTTGCCTTGAGCCGGATCACTTCCATAGTATTTGGCATTAAAATTATCTTGCATTTCATACCGAAATCGTATGTTGCTCCAAAACTCAAGTTTCTTTTTTTCCTTAATTTCTTGCTTGGCGATGTCTTTGTCCGCTGCTAAGCTGACACCATAACCACAATAAAAAAAACAGACCGTCGCAAATAAACCGAATAACAATAACCGGCCCACAAATTTCATTTTCCCCTCCCAACCCGGACAAGTCGGAACAAAATATATTTACCGCAAAGACACTTAGACACAAAGGATATATTTATATAACATATTGCAATAAAAAAATATAATAGCTCTGGGCAAACGCTTTTATTGATAAGGGTAAGTGATGGACAATTGAATACACTATTATTTGAAGTCAAAATGATCTTGACAGAAAATTAAGAAAATAAAATTACTTATAAAAAAAAGACCCAGTAATTGACTTGATAATCTGTTGAATAGTGTTTTTTTGGCAGTTAAATTGATTTTTTTTGTTAGTGATGCTTATTTAATGATTGAAATGCATAATTTTATAGAGCATTATTTAAATCAAAAGTCAATAAAAAATTGCTTTATCATCAGGGTAAACGCATTTGATTTCGGTGCAGCGTAGCAACGGCGTGTTTCTCTTGGAAACCGACTGACTGTTTGAAGGGCTTTAGCACGCGTTAGCCCGAGCTGAAAGCGCGTTCCTCAACTTTAGCTCACTTTGGCACTTCAAACTTCAAACTTTTAGAATTCAACTTATACGGGATAGTTGTCTTGATAAAAATACGTAATCGAATTTACGAATTAGAGCACTAAGGTTTTTGATTATACCTTTATCCTTCTCTATGATAATTTCAAAATAGAGATCATCTGTTTTCTCATCTACCAGCATTAATGACCAGCTTTTGATTTTGAGAAGGCCTGCCATAAGATTGATTATCTGGCGGAGGGTGATAACGGACTTTTAATTGAATACTATACACATGTGGGCCGGGCGTTATCCCGAAAGCAGGATCTCAGCCCACTACTATTGAATACAGGCCTTCATATCGGCCAAGATTGCATGATTGTGAATGACCTTGACTTCCTCCCGACTTTACTATAATAAAATAGAAGAGTAACACTTTAGCTTTTTGAAAATATTACATAAAAGATTTAACCTGCAACAAACATGTTCAACAGCAAGGGGGGAAACGGAAAGTATGCCGAGACCTTACTTTGAATGGATCGATGAAGATCAGGAAAAGCGTTGCCTTGAAGTCGTGGATAAAGTTTTCATTGGACGAGTTTGCATGGGCATTGATAAGACAAAGTGTATCATGGTGAAGCATAGACTGATCTCCCGGGATCATGCAGTGATCACTCTGTGTGGCTCATACCTTCAGATTACGGACACGAGCAAGAATGGCACCTGGGTGAATAATGTTCGCTTGACGGCAGGTTCGTCTCGGTATCTTGCAGATCGCGATGAAATCCAGGTAGGCGAAACAGTGATCCAAGTGAGGTGCCCTGATCTTGTGACCAATGACAAAGAAGAAATAGATATAGAAGGGACCACCATGGTTACGTCCATGGATGTGATTGTAACCAATTTAGTCGCTGATGTCAGAGGGTTCTCCAGTATGGCACAAACGGAGGATTCTTCTCAGGTCTATGCGTTGATGAAGGAAGTAATCAGTACGTTCAGCGCCATCGTATATGATTATAAAGGTACCATCAAGGATTACGTTGGTGACGCGGTTTATGCTTTCTGGGATCATCGTTTTGTGCCGAGTAAGGAGCAGGCGGTATTGGCCTGTCAGGCTGCTCTCAAACAGGCACAGACTGTGAATCAGATTCGAGCCAAGTTATCCGGCATAAATCCGGCAGTTAAATATTTGCGTCTGGGATGGGGGATTACAACTGGTAAAGTTACCATGTCGCACTATGGATCAAGAGCCATTGATTTGGCCCTGGTAGGTGACTGCACCAACTTGGCGTTTCGGCTGTCTGGCACCGCAAACAAGGACCTCCCCAGTGAAATTGTCATTTGCTCTGAAACGGCAGATCTTGTCAGCGATACACAGCTGGAGGTGTTTGACCTGGGGTCCGTTTGTGTCCGGGGACGCAGCGGAGAGGAACATGTTTTCGGGATCAAGCAAACTGAAAGAATCTGACTATCCCTCTCCCCGTCTTCAAGGAGAGGGATATTTTAGAATGTCCCGGTCTATGTCACAAGTAATATGGTCACTTTATTGTCAGGTTTAAGGTGACAGGAATTTTACCGGTTTTTTCGGTTTTCTTCATTATGGTTACAACCGAAAGCGTGCCCAAGTCTTCTTTAACCAGTTCCATCACACTCCCATTTTTTCCATAATCTTTTAGACTCTTTAATTCCCACCCTTGTTTTGTCATGGCGTCTTTATAGAAATCTAAAATATCTTTCTGAGATGCCTTGGATACTTCTACTTCCATCATGATAACGCTCATTTTTTCAGTGGGTATTTTGGATTCCAAAACCCGGGCACCTTCGAAGATAGGAACTATTTTTTTCATTTTACTGAGTAAATCCTCCTGAGCACAACCTGCTAACAGGCAGATTGAACAAAAAACAGCACAGATTAATACACAAATTTTAGTTCTCATTTTTCTCCTCATTATTTGTAATAATATTAAAAGGCAAATGTCTATCTAAGGTTTAACTTCGACCATTTTCTTCAACTTTTCAGGCAATAATGACTTCATATCTTCCGTTGGAACCCTGCATGGGATAAACGGGGGTTGCCCCATTCCTTCCAAAACCGCCAAACCGCCTGTACGGCTAAGCAGACAATCCAGAAAGGCAATAGCCCCTTCCTTATTCGGTGCATCTTTTAACATGGTCACCCCATAAGTAATTGACTTGCCCTTTAATTCCATAAAACTGCCCGGCTTTTTACCGGTCACTTTTACAACAGCCTGTTTGTAGTTGTCATCAAATTTGTAATTTCCAAGGTTGATTTCGTCTGGCAGAATAATATACTTAAGTCCATACTGGACAGCGACCGAAAGATATTCCCAGCAATAGTCCATCTTGCCATCTTGAAGAACGGATACCATTTGCGATGCTTTAGGAAAAACATTCTCCGCAGATCGATTAGCGATCAGCCTATCCATGAGTCCGGGTTTGTTTAAATGTTTTTCAGCCAATTGTACAACCATCAGCGCCCGATACCCGCACGGATCAATGTTGGGATCAGTATGGCCCCAGCTTACATCCTTTTTTAAAAGAATGTCGTCCCAGTTATCGGCATTAATTTCTTTTGCATAGGCACTCTTACCTGTATAGCAAAGAACTAGTTGATTGCTGGCAAAACGGACATTCCAATTAGTGTATTCCGGAATCAGCAGGTTGTCAATAACCTTGTAATCAGCCGAAGCCATAATGTCGCACGTTCTTTTTTCATCCGTTATCTTTCGGGCACACTTACGGCTGCCCGCTGCCTCGCGCTGAATATCGAGTTTTGGATACTTTGTCTCGACCGCCATTTCCAAATGACGGAAAGGAACGGACAAGCTGCCGGCATGGAAAATAATAACCTTGCCACTGGGTTCACCAAAGGCCTGTGACCCAAATAAGATTATAATGATAAATAGAATGCGTCTCCCCCACTTTAACACGCTATTTTGTTTCATTTTAGTCTCCTTTTTTTGAAACGGTGCAGTATTTTGAAACAAACCGATCTCAAACAAGCTTCAGGTATTACTCAATTTGCACTTATTCAGATAATAGCACGAAATAAGGCTTGGTGGGCATATTGCCTGCTATAAACACCCTCTGAACATTTTCTTAAATTTTATACTAAAAACTGTTTTTTGAGTTTAAAATAATGGGATATTATAAGTTAACAGGGTATCACCTTTAATAACTTTTGGAATACGTGCTTTGGGTACTATTACTCCGGCATTGGCTTTTAGTTCCCACTCGGCCATATCGTCCTTGTTCAGAAAAAGGGAGGCCTTACCGTGGCAATTATTGCATTCCTTGTTCTGCGGGGTTATGCGTCGAATATTATGAGGAGTTCCTAACTTCCATGTGGGAAGTGTATGGAAATCGCTTAACCCGTTTTTTACATAAAAATCAAACAGGCCGGGGTCAGCCGGAGGATGACGTAAAACCACATAGTCATAAGGCCTGTCTTCCGATTTTCAAAAATAGTTTTTTTAGAACGGTCAAAGACAATAGACTTTGCCTGAAATTTGTTCAGTTTTGCATGAAGGTTTTATATTAGTACTACTAAAGCGGATTGGCTGGTTTGTCGGTTGAAGTTAAGAAATTAGAGTGTAATTAACAAACAAGTAAGTCTACTTTTTCGGTAGATTTTAAGACAGTAGGAATTTTTCCGGGATAAGCATTATATTTGATTAGACTACGACGAGTAGTACTTGCTTAATAAATTATCTATTGAGAGAAAACCTTTGTCAAAAAAGAAAATACATATGCTCATCAAAAACAGAGCGGCCTCTTCTGCCAAAAAAATCAATCCAACTCTTCTGCTGGATTCTGTAAAACAGCCGCAGTTTATATCAAGTCCCCTTATCATCGCAAAAACAGCACCAAAACTAAACATACAAACTAAAAAAAATATGATTAAGTTGCCGCTTTGGGTTCTGAAGCCGTTCAACAATAATAATCCGGCGACAAGCTCCACCCACGGGAGTATGATTGCAACCAAATTCGTGGACATGACCGGTACAAGCTGGTAATTGGTGATAGCCTCTGAAAATTCGGCGGGATAAAGTATCTTTCCCGCGGCAGCATAAATAAATATTCCTCCCAGAATTACCCTGGAAAAAAAAGGGAGGTACTTATTATCTATTAAATTAACCGGAAATCTGGATGACACTGTATCATGCTCCTTTTTAGTGCCCGAACGAAAACCAGGATTTTTCGTTAAGATCAAGCCTCCGGCCCCGCTTCCAGCCCGTAGGGCTTACAGGCCGGAGGGTAGGACCTACGCCCCGGAGGGGAAGACGAAAATTTTAACCACCCCAGTACGATCTGCCGGACCTACGGGGCAGGCAGTAATACGGGTAGTATTTCGAGGATTAAAATTTGAGTCTGACGCAGATATTGGCGAAAAGGACAGTTTTCGTTCAGGCACTATTTAGACGTTGATTATTCACCAGAATATCCCGCCTTATTCCATTCAACCCAACCTCCCAGAAAAACTTTAATATTTTTGTATTTCAATTTAATTAATTCTTCTGAAAGATGTAGACTTGCTCCACACTCTTCTCCTTCACAGTAAACAACAATCTCGGCATCCTTTGGCAGCAATTTCTTCATCTTGGGGTAATATAACTCAAAATGACTCACCGGCAAACTCAGTGCGCCCTTGATATGCTTTAACTCATATTCACCTGCTCCCCTGGCATCCAAGAATATAACCCCTCCCTGGTCAAACTTTTCCTTGGTCTCTTCCAGGGTAAGTGACGGTATATTTTTTAGGGCGTAAAGCTCGGCCTTTGAGGGTGTAATAAAAGGCACTCTATTTATCCAGAAGAAATTAAACACCACGCCTATACAGCAGCTGATACCGGTAATCAGACAGATTTCCTTAACTTTCAGCCTGTTGATTATTCCGCTATGGTTTGACTTCAATGCCATGTCCTCATTCCGCCTTTCAGGTTGTATATTTTCTTAAATCCGCCTTTATTCATTTTAATACAAAACAATTCGCTGATAATACCCTCGCCGCAAACCACCACCAACATTTTATCTTTGTATTTATCCATATCCTTCAGGCCATTGGGTAAGGCATCCTTTGAGATGGCTCCTTTTATATGATCCTCCTGGAAAAATTTTTCAGGACGAATATCTAAAATGACAACATCTTCCCCCCGGGCCATTACTTCCTTAAGTAGAATGGGACTCATTTCCTGGCAATTGGAATAACTAAAATAAAAAAGAGAATTCAATATCGCAGCATTAAGAGCCACAACAAAGCTTATTGTAAGCAAGAATCTAAATTTTCTTTTTGTTTCCGAATTTTCGGCCAATATAGAGACTAAAGCCATTATGCCTAATGCAGCAACAATCAAAGAGAATACAAGGGGATCTATGTGCAGACTGATCAAGGTAGTATCCCCCACAAAATGGGGTAATTGGGTTGTAAAATGAGAAGCCACAATAAATCCGAAAGCCGCCATCCCCATAATCATCCCGATGGCGGCAATGAACGACGGTACATTTCCCTCGCCTACCCTGAAAAGGGTGCCCGCTGCACATCCTCCGGCCATAACCATGCCAATCCCGAAAAGGATTCCGCCAAAAAATGTCATGGGCATCAAGGCTTTGACGGTTTCTTTGAGAAGTCCTATGCCTATTAAAAAATTAAAGAATACTGCTGATGCAATTATCAGGATTAGGAAAATAATTGTCTTGTCTTTTCTACGAAAGGAAATCAAGTTCCTCACTGCCGCGGCAAAGCAGAACTGATACCGGGCGAATAACATCCCGCAGGTAATACCGACTATAATAAAAGCCCATATTTTCATTTTAGTAGAATTCTCCGGTTTATATATGCATCACCAAATGAAATTTTAAAAAATTTATTGGTTAAGACGTTTTTCTCCACATGTAGATTGAAGCAATTATACCGAATACAGCAGCGATAAAAGAAAATATGAGCGGGTTTATATTGAACTGGTTAAGAATGGTCTTGGCTATAAAATGAGGCAACTGTTTTGTAAAACGGGTTGCCACTGTAAAACCAAAAAGCGCCATCCCGGCAACCATCCCGATAGAGCTTACCACCGCCGGCAAATTGCCTTCTCCTGCTCTGAAAAGGATTCCCGCTGCATCACCTCCGGCGATAACCATACCAATCCCGAAAAAGATTCCGCCAAAAAATGTCATGGGCATCAAGGCTTTTACGGTCTCTTCAAGCAGCCCTATTCCTATAAAAAAGTTAAGCAATACCGCCGAGGCCACAACCAAGATTAAAAAAAGAATCAGCTTTTCCTTTCTTCTGAATGCAATAAAGTTCCTTACCGCTGAACCGAAACAGAACTGATATCGCGCAAATAACATCCCGCTCGAAATACCCACTATAATAAAGGCCCATATCTTCATATTAATAGAATCCTCCTTCCTATATAAGCACCGACAAACATCCCTCCTATGGCAATAAATGCACTTAATGCCAATTGGGGAAGCCCTCCAAAAATATGAATAATATTACACCCTCTCATCATGGGAAAAGAAAACCCCATCAGGATTCCGCCGATAAGTCCCCTGATCCACATTGCAGAATTGTATAATCTGAACTTAAATCGCCTCCTTATCATCGTGTAAATAAATGATCCTATTATGACGCTCAACCCGAGGCCCACACACGGAGCAGCATCGGTCTCATAATAGAAAAAAGAAAACATCATATTTGATTTGCAATAGGCCTCATTGAATGTGTGTACCAGGGCAGAGGGTATCCAGCCCATGAATCCGCCGATCCCTATTGGTTGGTTGAGGGTAAAGAAGCTTATACAGTTTATTATCGCCAGCGCAATTCCCCCAATTAGCAATAATTTAAATTTCTGCCTTTTCATTTCCAATCTCCTTTGCCGCTGTTCATAATAAATGTCATATTTTTGGAACTATTCTACCAAGGTTGGATCTATGGAATATATTGCCAGGATTTTTTACACCTTTTCTATAAGATATTAACTCCAGGGTTGTCTTTCTTTCAGGGAATGAAGCACTTTGCATCTCTAATACGGCGGGTCTCTTCACTCCCTCGAAATCTCTGTAATTTCGATAGAATACCGTCTTTACCAGCTTTCCGCTATGGGAAAAGTATTCCTGTTTTATCGGTTGAAAGTCCTTTTGTTTCACCCATAATTTTGATTTTGCATAAACAAGACTTGAATTCTTTGCTTGAAGTTCTATTACATATTTATCATGCGACTCTTCAACGATTCTAGAAATGTAATCCTCGGCTAAATTCAACCGGAGAATATCAATGTCTTTAACATCGCTGCCCATAAAGCTTTGTCTGCCGGAAATTCTGATGGGCTTTTTTATGTTCGGCAAATAGCGCCATACCATTTCACCAAACCGCAACATCTGGATTCCCTGTTCTCTTGCGGGTTCAATAATCTCGGCAAAAGCTTTATCACCGCCACCTGTCATTATATTTAACCTGTATTGTCTGGTGCTCCCATCCTTTCTGTAAATGGTCATCATCTGCTCGGATTTAATGTCTATCATGGAAATGATCTTATCAACTTCCGCTATTATTTCCATTGCATCCTTTTCATCATCCGAAATAGTTTTATCAACGGCAAAACTATATGAGCATAGGAACAACAGGGAGAGCACCATCAAAAAAATATTTATAAATAAGGTTTTCATTTATCTTTACACAAGAGTAAAAAACTATTTGCCAAGGCTGCTTCTTTGGAACCGGTGAGCAGGATTTTTTACACCGCGCTTCAAATATATTATCTCGAGGAACGTCTTACTTTTGGGTAATATAGCGCTTTTCACCTCTAACATGCCAGGTCTGGTCAATCCTTCTCCAAAATCTCTATAATCTTGGTAGAACACAGATTTTATCAGTTCGTCACTAATAGTATAGCACTCCATCCTTATGGGTTGGAAATCTCCTTTTCGCACCCATAATCTCAACATTGCATAAGTAACCTTCAAATCTTTCCCTTTTAGCTTTAATACATACTGATCAGGCAAATCTTCAATGATTTCAGGTGTGTAATCACCAACTAAATTCAATCGAAGAACATCATTATTGGTGAAATCGCCACCCATAAATATTTCTCTGCCAGAAACTCTAATCGCCCTTTTTACATGACGCTCGGCTCGACTTTGAATGGAAGATCGATCGGGGAAATACGCCCATACGGTATCGCCTAACCTCAGAAACTGTCGGTCTTTAAACTGTTTAGGCTCAACAATCTCCGCGAAAGCCTTATCCTTGCCAGAGGTCATTATCCTCAACCTGTACTGTCTGATGGTTCCATCCTCTCTGCAAACGGTCATTACCTGCTCGGATCTAATGTCATTTAGGGCCAAAATCTTACTGACTCTATCTATTATATCTATGGCGGTGACATCCTGATTACCTTCCGAAATATCTTTATTTGCGGCAAAACCATATGGGCATGTGAGCAATAGTAAAAGCCCTATAACGAACGTTTTCTTAACCATTATTCTTCCCCTCTGATAGTTATTTATCATCCCTTTTATTCCCTAACCGTAATCATTTACCCAGGCCGGATCTTCGAAATCTTTTGGATGGATTTTTGACGCCAATTTTAAATTTATTTATCTCCAGTACGGTCTTTTGTTTGGGATATAGAGCGCTTTGCATCACCAGTTTAGCAGGCCTCTTAAATCCACTAAACTCCTTAATATCTTCGTAGGTGGTCGACTTTATCAGCTTGTCCGTGAGAGTGTAGTATTCCTGTTTTACCGGTTGAAAATTATCTTTTCGAACCCATATTTTAATTTTGGCATAGGAAAGACTTAAGTCCCTACCTTTAAGTGCCAATATATATTGATCGGGCAATTCTTCAATGATTTCTGATGTGTAATCACCAACTAAATTCAATCGAAGAACATCATTGTTTTCAAAATCGCCTCCCATAAAGGATCCCCTGCCAGAAACTCGAATCGATTTTTTTACACTCGGCATATAGCTCCATACTACATCACCTAACCTCAACACCTGTCTTCCTTTTTCTCTTGGGGGTGCTGTAAGCTCTACGAATGATTTATCCTTGCCACTTGTTGATGACCTCATTTCGTAAGGTCGAATAGTCCCATCTTTTCTGTAAACAGTCATTACCTGATCAGCGCTAACATCTTCCAGGCTAAGGATTTTTTCAACTTCCATTACGATCTTTGATGCATCCTTATCAACAGCAAAGCCATAGGAAGATATTAATACTATGGACAGGCAAATCATAACCATTTTTTTAAGCATCGTTTTTTCCCTCATATTCTATTGTTTGTCTGTTTTCTATTATTGCCGCAGAGGAGTTCTTCTGAATCAGGATGTTAGCATACATTTTAGCCTGTGCGCATCTCCTCACTTTATTAGTTTCTCCGTATGTTTAGCGTGCCAAGTCTTTGAGTCAAGGCATATTTTTTATCACCCCCTGCTTATGGGTGGTCGACTCTCTCAAAATATTCTTACTTCAGAAGGCAACCTCTTTTTTGGCAATATAATCAGATGTCCAGGCTTCCACCTCTTCGCCAAGGTCTCCCATAAATGCACACCGGAGTGTTGCTATAAGTTTACTTATTTTCATTGATTTATCGATATTGAAAGTGATTTTTCTTTCCTCTTCGGGTTTAATTCTCGTATCCTTATAAACTGTATAAGGAAAATCCTGTATCCCTAAAAACTTTTCAAATTTGAAACGCTTTAAAAATATGTATTGATCCTCGAATACAGGATTGCTGGTAGTTTCATCATATCCTTTTACTTCCAAAATCATTGCTTTTGTATGTGCCCCTGTCGGGAAATAGTGAGATGTCACATGGTTCTTTACAATTACATTGATTTGCTCGTTTCCCCTGGTTATTGATTCGATTGAAATACTCTTTCTGCCCGGCAAAGGATTCCTTCCTGGATAATAATGTCCATGGAAATGATGCTTGTCTTCACCTTCTCCTATGAGGGGCATATGGCAGCTCTGACACATCAGCCCGTCCTTTCTTGCCTTGCTTTGTTCCCACTCGCCAACAGTGCCCTGGAGATCAGCCTTGGTAATCGGTTGGACTATAGAATGACACCAATGACACCACTGTTCATTTCTGAGATATTCTAAATTTTTTCTGCGTTTCTCTACATGTAAATCCATATCGGCCTGATCGCAACCAGTATCTCCAGTTTTTCCGTGACAGAATTCACAGGTAACACCCTCATCAAGACCCTGTTTGAAAGGATCATGACACTTCCAGCATATAAATCCTGCAAACTCTGCTGCTTGATCTGCTTCAAACATTTCTCTTACTGCCGCAAAAGCAGCGAGCTGACCCTTATGCCATTCCTTATATTGTTGGGGGTGACACTCCGCACATGTCTCTGCCCTACAAACGTCTTTATTTACGTTAATGCCCGCTGGATTGAATTTTTTGATCCATATGAAATCTATCCACACCAATAATACTATAACAAGTCCTCCAAAAACTATTAATGACCATATCAATATTTTTTTTATATTTACCTTTTTCATGTTTGACCCCCCTTATGTTTTTGAAGTTTTAAATTGAGTCACAATATTTTATCCGCTTTTTTTTTTAGTTCTTCGGGTATGGCTATCCCCTGTGTTTCAGCGTTTTTAAGGCTAATCACCAGGTAATATTTTTTTGTAAGATCCGAGGGAATATCTCCGGGTTTTTCACCATTTAATATCCTTATAGCTTTTTTTCCGGCTTTGTAGCCAATAAGAAAGTAATCCTGGTTATAAGCTGCTATTGCACCTCTCTGAACACATTCTACTTCTCCGCCAAATAATGGAATTTTATTTTTGTTGCAGACTTCAGCGATTTCTTCAAAAGCAGACATGGCAAAGTCATCTGGAGTACCATATATGGCATCAACCTTCCCCACCAGAGACTCGGCGGCTTTCTTGACCTCATCAACCTTTGTGATCGGAACCTCCACCAACTCTAATCTCAATCTTTTACTTATTTCTCTCAATTCCTTCATGTAAAATCTCGAATTTACCCTGCCGGAATTATAAATAGTACCCCATCTTTTGGCCTCGGGCATAAATTTGATATACATTTCAAGTTGAGGTTCGATCTGCCAACGATCCTCCAAGGCACAGAGACTCGTTGCCACCCCGGTTACATTGGTTCCAGTCGGTCCCATGGTGGCAACAACCTTCTCTTCAATTGGATCCATGACCATAGAAAATACTATTGGAATTTCTTTCACCACCTTTACAATTTCCTGTGAGGTCATAATAGACATGGTATGAATCAAATCCACTTTTTCATTTATGAATTTATTGGCTATGGGTATAATTTTATCCGGATCCGCCTTCGCATCTTGAAAGTTAAAAATAACATTCTTGCCTTCAACATACCCGGCCTCTTTCAGTGCGGTTTTAAATCCCCGATCCGTCCATATAAAGGAAGGATGATACATGATTCGAGTCACGCCAATATGATAAATCTTTTTAGAAGCAGCAGAAGATTCCCCGAGGTATGCATTTTCACCCACCTTTAAGATAGTAGATAGCTCTTGCTCTATTTTATTCAGACTGTCCTCACTGTAAAATCCCTGAAGGCCATATAAAATTCTGCCTTCCCTTCCAATTATAATTAACGTAGGGACATCTTTAGTTTTAACACCATATTTTATATCCAGGTCTAAAGATCCCCCCCAATCAATGCATAAATATTTTAGAGGTTCTTCACCTTCAAATTCGCGCTTCATCTTTTTAAGAATAAAATTTTTTGTAATAAAGATTGGTTTATTAATATGAACAATTTTAATGCAATTTACCCCCTTGTCCTTGAAATCCGAAAATATTCGATCCCTATATCTTTCGATGTCTTTGGCAGTTTGTTTTGAGAATGCGAATGCAGCAACAACCAGACTTCCTCTAAAATCCTTTATGGAAATCTCCTCTCCCAATTAACTTTCGAGCGTGAAATCAGGAGCAGAGGCTCCTTTATCAACTGTGATTTCTGAGAAAGAGCCTTCTTGTCCGGAATCGGCAGCCATAGATTTTGTATTAAACATTATCAAAACACCTGAAAGAACTACCACTACAATCCATAATGGTAAGAACATTTTTTGAAATCGCATTATGATCAACCCCCTTTTTACATTATATTGTTATAAATACTATATTTAACTCGCTTTTTGGCAATCCTATCATGAAATTTAAGTTATAAAATCGCTTCGCGATTTTATACAACGCGGCTACGCCGCTCAAAAAAAGAAATTCCTATACTATCAAGTTGGTCTATACGCTTCGCAAGGCCTCCACCGGGTCCATCTTGGACCCTCGATTGGCCGGATACAAAGAAGCAAGTACTGCTGCCCCTATAGAAAACAAAAGAGCCAAAAGAATTATTTTGAGATCTATTTCCGGCTTTATTATAAATGAGGCTTCAGTCGAACCAGGCATATAGAATGGGATGCCTATTGTATTTAAACTAAAAACCACTATAGTCGCTACAATGGCACCTATGATTCCGCCTATTATTCCCTTAAAAAACCCCTCGAGAAGAAAGAGCGATAAAATATGCTTCCTTTTAAATCCGATGGCCATTAGGGTGCCGATTTCATTGGTTCTTTCAAGGACTACCATCAGCATGGTATTCATAACCGTTGAGAAAACAATTACAAACAATATTACAGACACTGCACCAGATAATAAATTCTGACTTTCCACCATGCGATCAATGCTCTGCTCTATTTCTTGCCATGTATTAATCTCATAATCATATCCTGAAAATTTATTCTTCATCTCCGCGACGGTTTGGTTGATATCATACGACCCCTCTTTTTTTAACACGACTTCCGTAACAATCCCATCCATCAGAAGAAGTTCTTGAGCATCTCTCAAAGGAATATACCCGAGATTCTTATTTGAATCCGGCAAATCCGAATGGAACACTCCCTTTAAAATTAGTTCAGTTGCGTTTATTGCGCCCGCTTTTGAAGTGGCAAAGAGGAGAACAGAGTTTCCAATCTCTAGTCCCAACTTTTTATTCAAGTCTTTGTTTAGTACTATTTTTTTTCTATCCTCCGGAGTTAAAAATTCTCCAAGGTCCATATTATCATTCAATCTGGGACATATAGCTAATTCTTTTGCCACATCAATAGCTTTCCCATACAATAACGCCGATTCCTCCTGGGTGGTCAGTTGCCCGGAAAAAAGTATTCTTCCACTTATCTCTTTGATACCCTTAGAGTCAGACATTCCATTAAGAACATCATTAAAATCAATGGATAAATCCAAAGGCAAAATATCCAGTGTTTCTCTGTATCCTACTTTGTGAATTTGGATATCACCCGTTCTGGTCTCGATCATTTGAACGATCGTTTCATTTTGGAACCCCTTTATGATGCCTTTTGCTAGAATGATAACAAACACACCGATGACAATAGTGATAACCGTTATAGTGGTCCTTCGCTTATTCCGTGTTATGTTTCTAATCGCGATTTTTAAAATCTTCACTTTTTATTGCTCCATCAAACAGTTCAATATTTCTATTCGCATATCCGGAAACAATCGGATCATGGGTTGAAAAAATGAAAGTCGTGTTATGTCTTTTATTTAAATCAACCATTATTTCAAGGATTTTATAACTCGTTTTACTGTCAAGATTAGCGGTGGGTTCATCGGCCAGCACTACTTGCGGCTTTGTAACCAATGCCCGTGCAATCGAAACTCTTTGCATTTGCCCTCCTGACAATTCACCGGGTTTATGCTTGAGGTAATCCTTTAATCCAACCTCCTCTATTAATGATGTGATCCTTTTATACATTTCTTCCTTTGGGAAGTCCTTCCAAGACATGAAAACCATCTCTATATTTTCATAGACATTTAAAACCGGGATGAGATTAAAGCTCTGGAAAATAAAACCTATCTTCTTGTTTCTGATTTCCGCCAACTGATTTTTGTTAAGCTTTCCCACATCCTCATCATCTATAATTACCTTCCCGGTGGTTGGCTTGTCCAAACAACCAATCAAATTCAAAAGAGTTGATTTCCCACATCCAGAAGGTCCTGAAATACAAGAAAACCCACCGTGATCAATATCTAGACTAACGCCTCGTAAAGCCTTTACGATGGTTTTCCCTAATTTATAATCCTTGGTTACATTTTGCACAGAAATCATAAGTTATACCTCTTTAAAAATAATATTGCAGCTTCAGAGTGGCCTTATAATCATCAGGTTTCAGACCAAACTCGGAGTCGCTCTCTCCTATATACCCTTTTATATCCAATGAAATTGTAGTATCATCTCTAACAGCATACTCAATTGCGCCGTTAAGCAGAAAACTGCCGTCATCCAAGTTTATGATAGCACCCAGGTGGGGATTGAAATCGTCAAATGTGAATGGTCTGTCGAAAGTAAGGGACAAGTAATTGCGCCTTATTCTATCTCCCAATATTTGGTTTGCTTTTAGTATCTTATTCTTAATATTCTCATCGAATGTAGTTAGATAAAGATCAGAATCGTTTTTAAGGAAATTATAAAATTCATCAAATTCATCATCATCATACCCCTCGTCATTTCTGAAATACTCCAAAGCTACTTTAGAATTATCAGGAAAGCTGTAATTGACACCCACGGCAAAATTAACATATATATCATCATCGGCCCTTTTCAAGGCCTTGAGCTCATCACCGGTCGGGAAATAATATTGGCCCATCGCATTTTGTTGGACAAATTCAAGATCATTACCCTCGTGACCCGATACCTCAACATAGGCTCCGAGATCCCCCCAATATCGGTTAATAGTTAATCCGTAATAGTTTTTGTCTAAATCAGGGATCCTGTCCGTGTGATGCAATATAAATGCTATATCAGTATCCCATAGTAAAAATAGTGCTCGTACTCCCAGTGATGGATCGTCAGAATTCATCTTATCCGGTATCCCAGACTGTCCTTTTTCGGATTCTAAATCAAATTCTACCTCAGGATAATAGACGAAACTAAACGATGTGTTTCCAACAGGCACCTCCAACATGGCCAAATATTTTCCTTCTCTGGAAGCTGAAGGATCAACAGGGTCTTTCAACCAATCCATAACATCATCCACCGGATTAAATGTCCAGCCAACCCCCCAGGTTTCCCGCTTCTTTCCAACCTGGAAATAGGCTAACTGAGCCATCAAAAAGTCAAAGAAGAATTCATTCGTAATAAAATGGGTATCCCTATCGTACTGCTCATCCGAACCCGGACTGTATTGATAACCCACATCAGCTTTGAATTGATAATCTTCAAGGTATGAGATTGTGAACTGAGTATTGATTTCCCCCAGAAAACCATTATCTTCTCTTTCTAAAATATTGTCCGGATTTACAACAGGGTCATTTTTTAGATCGTCATAATAAGCTGAAAATTTTATATAATTCCTTATATCAAATTCAAATTTGCTCGGAACTTCTTCAGGCACTATTTCGCCGGGTTTGACCTGCCTGATGTCTTCCGCCCTGATATCGACTCCATACCTCACGGCAGCCCGTTTTTCAATCTTGGGGCCGTATCGAACGGGAGCCTCTTTTTTAATGTCAGTACCGTACCGAACGGACGTCTCGGACGTCTGTCCGAAAGAAGCAACCGGAATAACAGTTAAGGCTATACTTAACAAAATCGTAAGAAATGTAATGTTAGGCCTCCTGTTCTGCATTTATCATCTCCTCCCCAATTTTTATTGCTTCCTCGAATGTATCGGGTAACAAATCCTGGATAAGTATTCTACCCTTTTTGAGAATAGTGATTACAGCATTGTTGTAAACGAATGAAAGGGAGCGGTCATTCATCTCTTCCAGTTCATATCCCGATCTCCCCAACTTTTTCCAAATATTATCAAGATTTAACTCTATTTTCTCCGAAAAGCCTATTTCATACTCACCTCCCACGGCAGAATGACTCATCTGAACACATTTCACTATGAGCTCTCTTTCTTTATATTTAATCCCTTTCTTCATATAAAATCTCCCTTCGTTATGTTTAGATGGTTCTAAGTGCATCGACCGGATTCACCTGCAATACCTTTCTTGCCGGATAAATTGAGGCCAAAATGGAACTTAATACACCGAGCACAAGGGATAAAAGCATAAACGGCGCATCGATAAATGGATATATAGTGACAAGGATGTTGGTTTGAGGAAGACTACGGGTCCAGCCCACCTTGCTTAGGATTATAATTATAATCGCGCTTAGTAAAACGCCTAATAAGCTTCCGATAACTCCGATGATTGTGCCTTCCATGACGATAAGTAGTATGACATCTTTCGCTTTTATGCCAATGGCCATCAGCGTGCCGATCTCCTTTTTCCTTTCGAATAGCGTCAACATCATTGTGTTGGTAATGCTGGCTATAACGATAATGTAAAATATTAGACAAAGAATAAATACGACCGCATTTTGTTTCTTCATTATATCCACGAAAAATGTCGCTACGTCCTTCCAGGTATTGCTTTCAAGTCCCTTGATTTGTATTAGCTGATTAAGCCTCTCACTTAAAGCATCCAGCTTGCTCTTTTCATTGGCTTTTATCACTATTTCTGTGACTTCATCGTCCATATACAATAATTCCTGGGCTTTCCCTATCGGCAAGTAAACCAATCTTGTGTTGGCCTGTGCAGCTTTTTCTTCAATTATTCCGACCACTTCCAGTTCGACTGCATTTTGAAAACCATCCTTTGTATTGGCCACGATAATTATCAGATCGCCCACGCTTGCCCCGATTCCCTTTCTCAGGCCATTGGCAACCACGGCTCCGCTCGTATCATCTTTCGTCAGGAATCTTCCCTCAATAATATTTTCTTTAATCCTCGGACAGACCTTGACCTCATTAACAATATCTGCAGCTCGGCAAAACACCACTACGGCTATTTCATCTCCTTTGGCAAGTAATCCCCCGAATTGAATTCTTCCGGCGAGATGTTCTATTCCTTCTATCCTTTTCAGCTCATCTTGTAACTGGGAGTAACCATCAATTGAGTAATTCAGCATTGTAAATTCACTGGCATCAAAATAACCCTGTTTGTGAATTTGGATTTCACCGGTTCGTCCTTGGGTAACACCTAATTCACTCTCTTTTTGCAGACCATCCATGAGTCCTTTGCCAATATTAATGGAGCAAAGGCCTATTATAATAACAGCAAGTGTGATCAGCGTTCTGTTTTTGTTTGCGGCGATGTTATTGACGGCAAATTTTAAAATCTTAAGCATGGTATTCTATCCCAAACAGGTAGGAACCAAAAAGGTTCATTAATTTTCTAAAATCAAAGTTCTTGGAAATGAAAAAGGATCTATTTTACTAATTTATGTTTGATAACCTGCCAGTTTGCTGCCTGGAGAAGTATTCCGATATTTTTTAAAAAATTAGTGTCCCTAAATTCATAGGACATCGCCATAAAATATATGATACTTTTTGCAGGCATTCAATTTTATCAAAGTTCAAGCGGGGCTACGATTTTAACAGCATTTATAGGTTAAGTATTTTTGAGATCAAAATCATAGTTAGGTAGACTGTTCGGGTTGAAAGAAATGTATTACATATGTAAAATCAGTTTAGATTCGCCCTAATAAAATTCAACCATCCTCATTATTTGGAATTTATCGGTTTTTCACTTTCTGTGTTTAATGGATTTTGGATTCCAAGAGGGACAATCTATACAATATAATATATGCCAAAAAACCAGGCTGTGTGTCAAGCAAAAAACTTTTTTAAAAATTTCGGATAATTATTCCTTTAATACACTTTCCTTTAATACACTTTCCTTTCCCTAGCCACTAAATCTCAACGGGATAAGAAAAAAATCAAAACATAGATAAAGATCCATTTCTATCTTGACACACGACTACCATTTCGCCATACTTCGGAGCATCCAAATTAAATTCCTGTCTTTTTTATATTTTATGAACTCCATTCTTAAAATAAGAATAAAAGTGCTTATATTTTTATTATTAGCACTTTATTTTTCAGTCGCGTATGCATCTACTGCAATGGGTGGATGCATCAAAGGTGATTGTACCAATGGCCAAGGGACTTATACATACCCTGACGGTTCTGTATATGTAGGCCAATGGGAAAATGATAAGTTTAATGGCCAGGGAACGTTTACCTATTCTGATGGTTCTGTATACGTAGGACAATGGGAAAATAGTCAGAGGAATGGCCAGGGAACGTTTACCCGTCCCAGCGGTTCTAAATATCAAGGCCAATGGAAAAATGATAAGTTTGATGGTCAGGGGATTTATATTTACCCTGATGATTCTAAATATCAAGGCCGATGGAAAAACAATATGAGGAATGGACCAGGAATTTATACCTCCTCCAGCAGTTCTAAATATCAAGGCCAATGGAAGAATGGCAAGTTGATTGGGAAAGGGATCTTAATCACTTCTAACGGTAATAAATTTGTAGCTCAGTTCAATAAGAATGGTAAACTTATTGGAAAGTACATACCCTTGGCCGAAGCTAAGGCCAGGGCAAAGGCTGAAGCTAAGAAAACGGCCGAAGCTAAGGCCAGGGCAAAGGCTGAAACTAAGAAAAAAACAGAAGCTAAGAAAACGGCCGAAGCTGAAGCCAGGGCAAAGGCTGAAGCTAAGAAAAAAACAGAAGCTAAGAAAACGGCC
>JAYEFV010000394.1:0-2296 GCA_034658755.1 Thermodesulfobacteriota bacterium
AATTAAACACATAACATAACTAAACTGACAACATAACTTGCCAGTATCTTGTCATATCTCTAAATCGGCTGACTTACAGATATCAGGTACCTTTCCTATAGGTAGATGTTGGGGAGGCGAGCGAGCCCGTAGGGTTTAGCTCGCGGAGCCTCCCCAACTCTATCTATAGGGGATTTCAAGTCTTAAATTCCCCCCAAGTTAGCTGCTCTATAAACAAAAAGGTGAAGCTCCCCTGTTTAATGAGCTATCCGGTTTTCACCTGTGGCATAATATAAGGGCAGTCTGCAATGAAGCAGCTGCAAAAAAACGAAAGGAGCTTCACCATGAAAAAACGAAACATTTATCAGAACCGAAGTCAAGAATTACTTTCCCTGTTTGAACAGGCCGGAAACAGTTCCAAAGTGATGTGTATACCGATTGATTTTGCGAAAAAGGACCATATGGTCATGTTCTGCAACGGATATGGTGATATTTTACGAAAACCGTTTTCCGTGAAAAACTCACAAACGGGTGTAGCGTATCTGACCGATCAGGTGATGCGTTACTGTCGCCATCGTCGAATCAAGAAAGAGCATGTATTTTTCGGTGGCGAAGACGCCCATTCTTATGCAGAGAATTTCTTCAATACATTACGCTCCAAAGGCTTTTTGGTAGCCAATGTTAATGCCTATGAAGCCAAGAAACAAAGAGAAAATCTTCAAGCCAGCACGGACCGTCTGGATCTTATGGGCATTGCTGTCATGCTTTTGAACCGCAGAGCAAACTGTGCACCTGCTCAAGCGGGAGCATACCGTAATCTCAGGACGCTGGTTCGACACAGGAAAAAGCTTGTGAAGATGAAGACGGGCGTAAGCAATCGGGTCCATACGGTTATCGATCGACTCTTTCCTGGCTTTTTAAACGAAAAGAAAAGCGGTATTCAACCCTTTTCAAAAAGCTCTTTGTACTTGATGAGTGATCGTTTCAGTGCACAGCAGATCTGTCGTCGTAGGCGATCAAGCCTCATAAAACACCTCAGGCGGTTCAGGACTAAGGACGCTGGAAATACAGCCACAAAGCTTCAGACTTATGCAAAGCAGGTGCTGACCCCCCTGGAGGAATACACCGCAACGCTACAGCTTTCGCTCGCATACAATATTAAACATTATCGGTGTTTGCTGGAAAATATAGAGCATCTAGAAAAAGAAATTGCACTGCTTCTAAGCCAAACCCAGGGGGCGTTTTTGACCAGTATCAAAGGGGTCGGTATTGTTCTATCGGCTGGTGTTACCGCCGAAATCGGAAACCCCTTTGTTCAAAAACCTGTGAACAACTTGGTCTCATATGCCGGAATCATCCCACGGGTCAAACAATCCGGAGGAAGTGAAGGGCAACCTTATATGGGTCGTGTCAGCAAAAGGAACAATCATATACTCAAAGATTATGTTGTTCAGTCGGCATTTCATATTGGGCAATATGGCCCTAAGAATCTTTTGCTTGATTATAAAAGACGCGAGGCACAAGGACAACACGCTGACTTTGGTATGGGCCGTCGTTTTATACGGATGGCCATGTGTATGATGCGAACATCGCAAGTTTATCTTCCACCGCGTCTTCGGAGTGACAGCGTTGACCAAAGAGATAAGGCGGAATATTATTTGTCCATATGGCCACTATTGAAGGAAAAATGGAAAAGATTGGGTGCACTTGAAACTGCATTTGAAAAGGATCGTCCTTTAGGATGTTGGCGACAGATTGTCCAGCATTTGTATGACATAGAACTCAATATATAATCAAAACCAAACGCCGGATCAAACACAGGAACGAAAGTTGATATTGCGCCTTTCGACGGACAGGATGGCTCCAGATATCTGCCGCGGAACTTCAGAACAAATGGATGTTATTGACGGCTTAAAATAAGATTGCCAACCCTGTCCGTCCGAAGTTTTTATTATGGCTCCAAGGTGCTCTGATCCTTTTTTAAAAAAGAGATCTAGTCATACCAGATTGCCAAAATCGGATAGTTATGGGCAGGGTTTTCCACCGGATATGTCGGAGGAGTAAGTATCAATCTATTGCGAGAGTGTTATCCGGCTCAAAGAGGTTTTTTAAAACTGGTCAGAACCGGTAGGGGGGAGCTGTTGTCTTAAAAAAAGGTGAAAAAATGGCTTGACTTTGTTCTGGTGCTCTTATTTTTCTGGTGTCAGGTCAAGTAAATCCTAATTTTGACAATTTTCAAATAATCTTCGTCCTGATTTCATTCGCCTAAACCCATAACTTCTAACTATAGCGAATTCTTGACACTTCTTTATCACTA
>JAYEFV010000395.1:0-2282 GCA_034658755.1 Thermodesulfobacteriota bacterium
ATTTTTGTCGGGAAAAGGAGTATCCAGCCATCTACCTGTGGACATTCGAAGGGCTTCATGCGGCCAGGTATCTTTACGACAAAGCGGGTTTTAGACAGGTGGAGCAGCGCCTTGGAAAGGAGTGGGGCAAAGAGGTCAATGAACAACGATTGACGCTTATGCTTTAAGGTCAAGTTCCCAGTAAATTACACCAGGCAGCGGATTATGGTAATACGGTTCACGTTTTTTAAAACCCAGGGACTGGTAAAGCGCCATGGCTTCCTTTAGGTGGGTCAATGTATCGAGCAGCATGGTGGCGTAACCCCTCATTTTAGCCGTGGAAATGATTTCTTCTGCTAGCATTCTCCCAATCTTTTTTCCTCTGAAAAGGGGACGAACATAAAGACGTTTCATTTCACAAATGTTCGTTTTAAATCTACAAACGGCCACACACCCGGCGATTTCTTCATCGACCAAGGCGAGAAGCAGCGCGCCTTGAGGCGGGGCATATTTTCCCGGCAGCCCGATTAACTCTTTCTTAAAATCTTGAAAGCATAGATCCACGTCGAGGAAATTCTCATATTCTTTAAATAAACGACGCACGGTGTCAATGTGCGTGGTGGTTTTAGCTGAGATGATTTTTACCATTACGTCTACCTCGGATGGTTCCATAATCAAATCGATCATACGTGTCGTCATACCGTGGGTCAAGCCTGCCAGTGCTCTGCGTCGTATTTTTTTCATTCCGGCGATTCCTATAGTGGTTGGTGTTTATATACCGGAAAATTTGATCCTTGACATGGGTATTGAGAGTTGCTAAAAATAAAAAGACCGGTCGGTATAAATTAGTTAGCCAGTTAACCAATAGCCAGTATGCCGGTTGATTAGCCCAGCTTCCAAAGTGACTGGCCGACTGATGAACATGGAGCAACAAAATGAGCACAAAAGGCATTCGAACGCGGCGAAATATTGTTGAAAAATCCCTCCAGCTTTTTACCGTGAAGGGTTACTTTAACACATCCATTAGCGATATTCTTGCGGCTACCGGGCTGACCAAAGGGGGGCTTTATGGGCATTTTAGCAGCAAAGAGGATATCTGGTATGCCGTCTATGAAGAGGCCGTATCCATTTGGCGGGGAATTGTTTTAAAAAATATGATGGATATTACCGATCCCATCAAGCGAATCGAACAAGCCATCGAAAACGATATGAAAGATTATCTGGGCGCCGAGGTTTTTGACGGCGGTTGTTTTTTTTTCAACATGCTGGTCGAGCTTTCCGGGCAGTCATCTTCCATGAGCCGCCATATCCTAAGAGGATTTGTGCGGTTTTCAAGACTGTTGCGATCATGGCTCGAGGAAGCCGACACAAAAAGGATGCTCAAACCCGGACTCGATTTTAAGGAAATCGCCAACTTTATCGTCATTTCCGTCAACGGGGCCGCACCCTTGTATACGGCCAGCCGGGATCCGATGATCTGGAAACAGACCATCTCCCAATTGCGGTACTATTTGAAACAGTTCAGAAGGTAGGTGAACATGAATTACACCATGGCCGATGAGGCCACCATTACCCAGGCGATTGCTGTTCTGGCCGATGTTGTAAAGAGGCAATCAAAAGAGGAATTCACTAATGATAAAAAGCACCGATACATTTCTCAAAGATAGAATAACACGGTACGATAAATGGGTAAAAACCGGAAAGATTTCCTATTCCTCAAAAATAATACCGATCCGTGAATCCATCGATGCCCGACAGTGGGTATTGCCAACCGATCATGTATTAAAAATTTTACAGGGTGCTGATCCCATGGGTCTGACCGATTGCGTCTGCCGCAGCCATTACCGGCGGTGCGATCACCCCCTAAATGTTTGCCTCTTGTTAAATAGTGTCGCCGCAAAAGAGATCGAAAAAGATCGGGCGTGGCAGGTATCTTTCGATGAAGCCAAGAAAATCTTGCAAAACGCCAATGAAAGGGGATTGGTCCATCTTGCTTTTCACATGCCCGGACCCGAAATCTACGCCCTTTGCAGTTGCTGTGATTGCTGTTGCCATGACCTTCAGATCCTCAAACAGTACCAACGACCCGATCTGGTCGTCCGATCCGATTTCGTCGCCATGGATGAGCCGGAAAGTTGCATTCATTGCGGCGAATGTGTTCAGCGATGCGTTTTCGACGCCCGCTGGATGTCGGAAGATAAAATGACCTATGACCCGAAGAAGTGCTATGGGTGCGGTTTGTGTTCGACCATCTGCCCGACAGAAGCGATCGAGATGCGGCCGGTGGAAAAACCCTAACGTTG
>JAYEFV010000396.1:0-2276 GCA_034658755.1 Thermodesulfobacteriota bacterium
CATCTTTGAGGCAATGGATTACGTTGCAGGCGATACTTCCTGAAAAATACCATCCCGCATGGGGTACGATCCCTCCGGTTAGGGCCCTCTGAGCAATGGTCTTTGTAGGGTACTCTTTTAGAAAACCTTTGATCTCTTTCTCGCACCCGGCAGGATTGCCAGGGTACCAGCTTCCCGCAAAAATAGACTTTCTCACTTTCATTCCAAACACCTCCTTTCTAGGGTTTCAATTTGCCACATACGGCTGAATAAGTCCAATATATTTTTGTGGAAAAATCATAGGGCCGGATGTTCAGCCGATTGCAACAAATAACGCCTTGACATAATATGGATCTGATGAGTATTTTATCATAATAATCGCTAAAAAAAGCCCAAGTTTTTCAGAATGAACAAAAATATATCAGGGTCAGGAGTTGTTGATGAATTCAGGCAAAATATTTTCCACAAACATTGAAGTCAGATTCCGTGATCTTGATGCTCTGGGGCATGTCAACAATGCTGTATTCTTTACCTATTTTGAAGAGGGGCGAAAAAAATTCTCACAAAAATATTTCGAGGTTTCGGATCCTTATGATTTCAAGTTTATAATGGCGCATATTCGCTGCGATTATCTTAAACCGGTAATGTTCGTTGACAAGGTAACCCTTCAAATGTGGGTCAAGAATATCGGCACTAAAAGTTTTACTTTTGAATATAAACTCGTCCATCAGTCAGACGAATCCATAGTATATGCAACCGGAGAATCGGTCCAAGTCTGTTACGATTACAGAAAAAATCAATCAATAGTCGTTTCAGATGAAATCAAAGCAAAATTAACCGCGTATCTTAAACCTTAAATTTAATTTTTCATGTCGAAAGGTTTCTCCTGAGCAAGCTAATCCTTGTGTGGCGGTCAGCCGCGGATATGGCGAGACTTTTGAAAAATGGGAGTTAGATCTCTTCCGTTAGGCATTTTTCTTGACAGACATAAAAAGTGGTGTTAACAAATTTCCAAGGATACGAGACCTTTGAAAAATGCTCAATTTTGCCTGCCCAGTTAAATCTGTATTTAATATTTAACCGGGGTTCAAGGCCAAGGAAGGCGAAAATTTTAACCACAGGAATACATAGAGTATTTTGAGGATTAAAATTTGAGCCTGACGACGGAATTGGGCAAAAGGGGGCGTTTTTCAAAGGTCTCGATACAGGCACGTAGCTCAGGGGGAGAGCGCTACCTTGACACGGTAGAAGTCGTTGGTTCAAATCCAATCGTGCCTACCATGATAATTAAGGGTTTATGAGCAGTAAGACTTGTAAGCCCTTTTTTAGTGGCGATTTGCAGACATATGTCTTTATAAAATCTTGTATGATGACTATATTCCGGCATTAGCTGTTGTTCTTTTTTCCGTGTCTGCTATCATTTTGCTACCAGGTGTCTCAAAAATGGTATTTTCCAGCCTACAAGCTGCTTCCTGAGTGACAGGTTTCATCAAATGCGCATAAATGTTCAATGTCACCGTGGGACTTGAATGACCAAGCTGACCTTGAATGTATTTGATGTTTTCTCCCTGTTCGTCAGGATCAATTCAAATAATGCCCTTTATTCAATGGGTTATGGCTACTCACAACATAAGGCAAGTGATCTGTACTTTTTATGATTTCGGTTATGAATCTTCAATTTTCGGGAATTGAAATTTCAGGCACTCCACCTTGCTATTAAACTCATCTCACTTTAACATCGACACCTCCCATATATTGCTACCACAATATAATATACAACCAATTGAGTTATTTCAAAATACTATGTAAATAATGTAATAATCGTTATGTAATTTGCCCCACAATTACATAATTTTTTTTATTATTTTCTAATTATTTTTTTTCATTATATTAGTTTAACTAATTAATATCTCTGTCATTTTTTCACAACTGTTTAATTTTGCACGCTTTTTGCATACAAATATGAACTAATAGTTTTTTTCATCCATTCTTGAAAAATCCAACCCCCAAGGAATAGGATGACGGGAAGCTTAAGGTCTTAATTTTCTCGCCGACCTTCTTTTAAAATATATCTCTACTGGAAAAGATGGCCGGGTTGCCGAGTGTGACATTGTCAAGGTCGCATAACGGGTAGCTCGCTTCTTTTATTTTTAGGATAGAAGGTGTGTAAATGATAAACTTCCTTTCAAAATCCATACTTCATTATTCCATTTGAGATGAAATATGATGTCTATAAACACACGATTAATTTCAATAAATTGTAGATTTTCCGAGACGTTAAATTATTGAAAAAATCT
>JAYEFV010000397.1:0-2264 GCA_034658755.1 Thermodesulfobacteriota bacterium
ATATCTTCGGACTCATGGGAATCGCACTATATTTTAAAAACAGAGGAAAAAAGCGTTAGTTCCTTAACTGTGAATTTTGTGCTTTTTATGGCAAAACATTTTCGCCACTAAGACACTAAGTCACGAAGATGATTTTAAATAAAATAGTTTTCCTTTGTGTCTTCGTGCCTTTGTGGCAATTTTTTCCGGCTTGTCCGGGTTGAGGTTTAGAAATTCAAAATGATTGAAGAACAATTTTCTACGGGCAACTCAATTATTCATGGCCTGGATCCAAGGGTTAAAATTATCGTAGTTACACTTTTTTCTGTGATTGTTGCCATATCCAGCAGATTTTTAGCATTGCTTCCCGCATTGGTTATATCGCTATTTCTTGTGGCCATGGCCAAACTTCCAATAAAAAAAGTCTTCTACAGGTTATTATTAGTAAATGGCTTGATCCTCTTCCTCTGGTTCGTTCTTCCGTTTACATACAAAGGCCAGGAATTGTTTGCCATAGGTCCGTTTATCGCAACCAAAGAAGGGATATTGCTTGCAAGTCAAATTACTGTCAAGAGCAATGCTATCCTTTTAACCATGATTGCTCTTTTGTCCACAACACCGATTTTTTCATTGGGCCATGCCATGGGACAACTCCATTTCCCGGATAAAATAACACACCTTTTTTTGTTTACTTTCCGCTATATCCATGTAATTTATAAGGAGTATCGCAGGCTGACAAACGCAATGAAGATGCGTGGGTTTGTACCTCGAACTAATATACACACCTACAAGAGTTATGCCTATCTTGTGGGAATGCTTCTGGTCAGAAGTTATGACCGGGCGGAAAGAATTCACAAGGCCATGCGTTGCAGAGGATTTAACAAAAAATATCATTCATTAACCCAATTTTCACTCAAAATGGAAGACATCTTTTGTCTGTCACTGATGTCGGCTGTAATTTCAGGATTGGCGGTTTTGCAATGGGTCGTAACAACCTGATCATTAATTTAACAGGGTTATCCTTTTCATATTCAGCGGATAAACCCGTACTGGATAACCTGAGCTTTCATCTCCACCGCGGGGACCGGATTGGTCTTGTGGGGCCGAACGGCAGCGGTAAAACCACGCTTTTTCATATTATCCTGGGTCTATTAAAACCCTGTTCAGGCACCGTCGAACTTTTCGGCAGCCAGGCAAAACAGGAAAAAGATTTCAGGGAGGCCAGAAAAAGGATAGGACTCCTTTTTCAAGACCCTGATGACCAATTATTCAGTCCAACGGTCCTCGAAGATGTAGCCTTTGGCCCGCTAAACCTGGGAAAATCGCCGAAAGAAGCAAGAGACATTGCTTTTAAGACACTTGCCAGGCTTGATCTTTCCGGGTTTGAGGACAGGATAACCTACAAGCTTTCAGGGGGTGAAAAAAGGCTTGTCTCTCTGGCTACGGTCCTTTCCATGGACCCGGAGGTGCTTCTTCTTGACGAACCTACCAATGGACTGGATGAAGAAACAGAAGAAAGAATAACAGATATTTTAAGAAAATTAGACCTATCCTACATTTTTATCTCTCACAACTTTGAATTCCTCTCAAAAACCACGAATAGGATATATGCTATGTCAAAAGGAAAGATTTCCTCTGATGAGGCAATAGCCCCCCACTCCCATATTCATATCCATAAATCCGGCAGCATGCCTCATAAGCACTAATCGTAACCGTTCACAGGTTCAGGGTTCAACGTTCAGGGTTAAGGACGAAAAGGCATTGAAGATCCGAAGTCCTCGTAAAAAATGCTGGTTTTGCCATATAATTGCCAAATACCATGTTCCTGATTTGTGGGAATGTAAAAGCGGTCGGTTTTCCCATACAAAAGATTTACAAAATAATGCATAATGATGAGGATACAATCTTTGAACCCAGAACCTCTGAACCCTGAACCTTTGAACCCGTGAACGGATACTAAATTAGTTAAAACTCAATGGCAAGCTGTGTGGTAACCAGATCCCTTTCGTCATCGTTCTCGAATTCTCCATGGAGATATTCGAAAGACAGGGATGTATTCTCAAACAGGCCATACGTGAGTGCCGCGCCATACTGATCTTCAGGAAGGAACTGATTTTTAGTAAGTATGGGACCACCGAGGTCGTCGCCACCCTCATACTTGACGGCAACTTCGAGCCGATCCGTTGCTGCATACGCAAGTTCGAAATTCCATGTCTCGGGCTGAAATTTCTTTCCGCCGTCAAAGGACAATTCTCCGGGTTCAAATTCATCAAGGGCCCCTAAAT
>JAYEFV010000398.1:0-9347 GCA_034658755.1 Thermodesulfobacteriota bacterium
CTTAAAACCGTATTGAAGTTGCTGAAACCGGTGCTGGACAACCCCGGCATCAAAAAGATCGGCCAAAACATAAAATATGACTGGATAGTCCTTAAACACTACGATATAAACCTGGCCGGTGTTGTTTTTGATACCATGCTGGCATCCTACCTGATTAACCCTTCAAAACGCGCCCACAACCTGGACCAGATCGCCCTCGATTTTCTGGATCATAAAACCATTACCTACCAGGATGTTACCGGCAAAGGCAAAAAAAGTATAAGTTTTGCCGAGGTTCCCCTGAAAAAAGCAGGGCCTTATTCTTGCGAAGATGCAGATATTACCCTTATGGCTTACCACGTTCTGAAGCCGATGCTGGAAAAACTGGATCTTATGAAACTTATGGAAAACGTGGAGATGCCCCTTGTACCGGTTTTGATGAAAATGGAAATGACCGGAATATGCGTGAACAGGGATAAGCTTCGGAATCTTTCAAAATCGTTTGAGCACCAGCTTGAACAGATTGAAACCAGCATATATTCGATTGCAGGAGAAGAATTCAACATAAGGTCATCCCAGCAGCTCGGACATATACTTTTTGAAAAACTCAAGCTGCCGGTTCAAAAGAAGACGGTAAAAAAAACCGGATATTCCACGGATGTTAATGTCTTGACGGCGCTTTCAGACAAGCATGAACTTCCTGAACTTATTTTAAGACACAGAGCCCTTTCCAAACTGAAATCCACCTATACCGACGCCCTGCTTGATCTTGTTCATCCGGAAACAGGTCGGATTCACACGTCGTACAATCAAACGGTCACGGCCACCGGGCGTCTCAGCAGCTCTGATCCTAATCTTCAGAATATTCCGATCAGGACCGATCAAGGCATGGAAATCCGCAGAGCATTTATTCCCAGGGAGGGCTGGATTATGGTATCAGCCGATTATTCCCAGATAGAGCTGCGGATCCTGGCCCATTATGCCAATGATGAAATCCTGATAAAAGCCTTCAGGGATGACGAGGATATTCACACCCGAACCGCAACCGAAGTGTTTCAGGTTTTCCCGTCATTTATTACGCCCGAACTGAGACGGCAGGCCAAGGCCATCAACTTCGGCATCATATATGGTATGAGTCCTTACGGTCTTTCCAAAGAACTCGACATAAGCCACAAAATGGCCAAGACTTATATAGAAAATTACTTCGCCAGATATAGCGGTGTTAAAAGGTTTGTTGATCAGACGATCCGTACTGCCAGAGATACCAAAAAGACAAGCACCTTGTTGGGTCGAATCCGGCATCTGCCGGATATCAACAGTGCCAATAAAACCATACGCGAGTTTGCAGAGCGTACCGCCATCAATACGCCCATCCAGGGAACGGCAGCAGATCTCATAAAGCTTGCCATGATCAATGTGGATGCCGCCTTCAGTGAAAGACATCTTAACGCCGCCATGCTTCTTTCAGTGCATGATGAAATCGTTTTTGAAGTCCCTCCGGAAGAACTTGGAACCGCTAAAAAGCTTGTCAAAGAGATCATGGAAGGGATCTGGGACCTCAAAGCACCCCTGAAGGTCAACATAACATCCGGCGGCAACTGGGCTGAAGCACACTAGTACCCGATTATTTCATGAAGGGCTTCGGCATATTGATTACAAGCAAAACCTTTAAAATTTCGAGCTTCAATTTTTCAACTTTCCACGCTGGAAAACTTTACTTGGATTAACCGATGAAAGATTCGCACAAGCGTTCCAACCAACGAAATTTGCCACTTTTTTCTTGATCCTCGCCAAAATCTCGACTTCGCCAGAGCACTAAGTTTTTTTCTCCGGGAAAGATGGGCCATGGGCGAAATGGCCGCAGGCCATAAAGACGAATTTTCGACCAATTTCGTACATAATGTTGTCCTCGGAGCTTCTGTCGCTCACAGCCATGTAGATCTTCTTGGAGAATTAATTTAGGACTCATGGAGATAATTACTTCCTCCCATCGGCAATCGGGCAGTACGCGTTGACAAACAATCGCTGCACAATGAATACCTGCCAGTTCTTCCACGAAAGTACCAGGGAAAAGCCTCATCCATTCCCGGAATCTATTTGGCTTGCCACGGTAATACTTTGTTAACATTGCATTCATATCATCAGAGTTCATAAAAAGATCGGCAAAAGCCGGTTCAATTTTGGGCTGATAGTCAATACCAATATAGTATTTCAGATCCAATTCTTTCTTTATACGAAGGTGATTATCGATACGGTTGAGCTGTTCTCCGCACCCCAAACTAACAATGGAAGTGTGCCCATGCTCCTGAAGAAAAGTGACAGCGGGTTTAGTGAGTTCCTTCACATTAGTCTCATGTTGCATTTGGCGGGATATTGGGGCTTGTGAAGTCAATTTAACACCAGTCCTGTTTTCTCCAGTGCCACATTCCTGTTTGATATTTTTTCTCCTTTGCTGAATGATAAGATCAAGTTTTTCCGTAATAAAAGGATCCATATCCGAAACCAGCGAATATTCCGGAATCGCCTGCAATGTTCGCACTTGTGGCCACCTGTCACATTGAAAATCTTGCTCATCAATCTTTGTTTGACATATTGATGCATCAATGATATGCTTTGATGCATGAGAACAACAGTCAGAATAAAAGACGATCTCCTTCAGCGCGCTAAAAAACGCGCGGCAGACGAAGGGCGCACCTTGACGTCGCTGATCGAAGACGGCCTGTCGCTAATTCTAGCCAAACCCAAGGTGAGCAGACAGGAGAGGGTTGATTTGCCGGTATCCAAAGCCTCCGGTGGCGTTCTTCCGGAGATTGACCTCAACCGGTCCAGTGACTTGGAGGAGGTCATGAACAGGCCGTGAACCTTCCCGACGTCAATATCCTCGTGCACGCCTTCCGGTCCGATTCCTCCGACCATGAAATATGCCGGACCTGGCTTGACGGCATGGTCAACGGTGACGCGCGTTACGGTATGGCTCCGCAGGTCTTGAGCAGTGTGGTCCGCATCACCACCCACCCGAAAGTTTTTTCAGTACCGAGCAGCCTGGATGAGGTGCTCCGGTTCTGTGACGTCCTGCTTGCTCAATCCCATTGCGTGGTCATTCAGCCGGAAGAACGACATTGGAAGATTTTCAAACGCCTTTGCACAGAAGCTGACGCCCGTGGCAACCTGGTGCCGGACGCATGGTTTGCGGCAATGGCCATTGAGTCCGGCTGTGAATGGATCACCCTGGATCGCGATTATGCAAGGTTCCCGGATCTTCGATGGCGCGTACCGGCATGATGTCACGGTCCGTTTTAAAACATAAACAAGGGACACGTTATCATCTTATCTAAGATTTCATCTTTTTTGGAAAACCGCATAAAAAATATCTTTTTCAGAAACCGCTCCTTCTCTTAAAATTTTTGGGGAACCTGAGGTAACATCCACCACGGTTGAGCCGATACCCCCTTTGAGCGCACCCACGTCAATGATAAGATCAAGTTCATCCGTAATCAAAGGATGCATATCCGAAACCCGAGAACATCCGGAATCGCCGGTAATGTTTGCACTTGTGGCGGTTATAGGGCCTTGAACAGCAGTTGTCAGCGCTAAAGCCACCGGATGTTCCGGCATTCGCACCCCGATTCTTTCTGTACCTGCCGTAAGATTTATCGGCAGAATATCTTTTGCCTTAAAAACAATGGTGATTGCACCCGGCCAGAAGCGTTCCATAATGCGTGTTGCCGCATAAGGAACATTTTGCACCAGCCGGGTAAGATCATATTGTTTATCTATCAGCACGAGAAGCGGTTTATCATCAGGCCGCCGTTTTATCTCAAAGACTCTATCCACGGCATCAGCATTAAAGGCATCTGCCCCCAGCCCGTAGAGGTGCCGTGTAGGAAAAGAAATAACCCCGCCGTTTCTAATTACAAGAGCTGCCTCATCGATTAGATCATGTGCGGGATGTAACGGGTCTACTCGAAGAATCTTTAAGCTTTTTTGCTTTTTGATCAACCTGTTTTGCAAGTTCCTCTTTAAATGCTTCAAGCATTTTTGTAAGTTTTTGATTTGATAGAGCGAGTATCTGTACCGCCAAGATACCTGCATTGCGTGCACCCGGCTTTCCGATGGATACCGTGGCTACAGGAACACCCGGCGGCATCTGAACCGTGGAAAGAAGAGAATCGAACCCCTGAAGGCAAGAAGAATCTATGGGAACACCGATGACCGGAAGCCAGGTAAAGGCTGCCATGGTCCCTGCCAGATGGGCTGCATGCCCGGCCCCGGCAACAATAACTTTTATGCCCCGCTTATGGGCGGAAGATGCAAATTCAGCTGCGCTTTTGGGGTTCCGGTGCGCTGATACAACCGTCATCTCATAGGACACCCCGAACTCTTTTAAAACCGAAGCAGTTTCTTCCATAATTTCAAGATCGGAATCACTTCCCATTACAATGCCTACTTCCGGGAACCGGTCAAGTTCTTTTAAAGCCTTGTTTCCTGTTTCCAAAGATACCTCCTTTTAAAAGCCTTTGGAGAACCCCTCCTCCGGGTGTGAACGTTTTCCTCTTTCAGGATATGGTTGCAAGGTTTTCTAAAAGATTCTGTTTTTTCTGATCAAGTTCCTTGCGGCTGATACGAGCGCCTTTTATTCCGCCGTTTAACGCAATTTCCGAAAGAAAATATTTCCCATTATCCGCAATCTGGAGATCCACGTGGGCATAGGGGAATTTGCCCTGCTCCATGGCAGTACGACAAAATTCTTCTATATCCTTGTTCACGGCATAAGGGTAATTTTTACCGCCTATTGATATATTCATTCTGAAGTTATTGGGATTATATCTGACATAAGCTTCCACGTAATCCCCTGCAATGATGACTCGTAGATCGGTAAAGTTTTCCAAAAAGGGCTGAATAACAAAAGGATATGATGATTCAGAAAAGGCCATGAAACTGTAGACTGTTTCAATAGTATCCCACTTGCGTATGCCGTAGCCGCAGTTCAGGTGGTCCTCTTTGGTTATTACAGAAGCTATGCCAAGCTGGTTATATTTATTGATAATATTTATCAAATCCGCTCGTCGAGTAATAACGAATGTATGGGGCAACATCCATTTTTTTAAAACAAGAACCTGTGCGGCCTTGGAACGGTTTAATGTTTGGGACAGAGCGGATGGAAAGCAGGAGACGCCTCGTTCAAGAAGATCGATCAGTACAGACTGCTTTAGATGCTTATAGGTCAGCATGCCTAAGAAAATATCCCCGGGGCCAAGGTCATAATATCGTGCCTTGAGTTCCTTGCTGCTTCTGATGATCATTGAATTACCTGTTTGTTTTGTGTGCCTCAATACTTAATTCGATCAACCGGTCAAGAAGTCTGCTGAAAGAAATTCCCGCAGCATCGGCAGCAAGAGGCAACAGGCTCGTTGCCGTCATGCCGGGTATGGTGTTTGTCTCGAGGACAAAGAAATCTTGATCCTTGAGAATCATGTCGGTTCGGCTGTATCCTTTACAAAAAAGGGCGTTATGCGCTGTTTTAGATACTGCCTGTGCCTTTTTGGTCAACGCATCATCAATACGAGCCGGGCATATTTCCTGTGTAGCACCTGCGGTATACTTGGCTGTGTAGTCAAAAAAATCATATGATTTATCCGGAATTATTTCTATAATAGGCAACGCTTCTATCTGTTCATTGCCAATAACGCCCCCGGTTAGCTCAATACCATCAATATATGCCTCTATTAAAACAACAGCATCATGAGCAAAGGCTTTATCAACTGCATCAATTAATAAATCTATGGACTTGACGATGGAAATCCCAACACTTGAGCCGCTGCCAATGGGCTTTACAACCAAGGGAAGACCCAGTCGCTCTGCACACTTTTCCGGATTTAAGACGTCATCACGTTTTATAACCATGTAAGGCGGAACCCGGAGGCCGGATTTTTCATAAAGCTGCTTGGAAACCAGCTTATTCATTCCTATAGCACTCCCGAGAACGCCCGATCCCTGATAAGGAATTTCAAGAAGGTCCAGTAGCCCCTGAATCGTACCGTCCTCACCCATGGGGCCGTGAAGAATTATAAGTGCGGCATCAATTTTAGGTGCATCTGCCACCAGTCGCGAAATGTCTGTTTTTGGATCATAGCGAATGATATCGTACTTTTCACTATCAAGGGCCTCATAGACCTGGTTTCCACTTGCAATGGATACGTCACGCTCGGAAGATATACCACCGGAAAGAAGCGCAAGAGTCAGTTTTTTCATGGGCTTTCCTTTCAGTATGTTAAATGCTACGGGTTTAAAAAAATAAGTTTACAATTTTGGGGGTTGAGGCGCCCGAATGCAAAGGCACGAAAACTCAAGGAATATCAAGCAGATTTCGAATTTTCGTAACGCAACCCGGCGGGATGCATCGGCGTTCAATGTGAAATTATTTTTGAGTGAGCCCTAACCCGGACGAGCCGGAACCAAACAGGACATTTTAATAATTTAACTTCCTGTGCCATCTAACGAATAGATACTGGATACTGGGTATTGGATACTGGGTGCTCGATGCTGGATAAATAATAAATTTCCTTTTGTTGAGCGGCGCAGCCGCGTTGTATAAAATCGCAAGGCGATTTTATGACTTGAAAATCTGTTCTTTAAATCTGTTATATTCATCAAGGGTAATAAGGTTGTTTTCAAGCAGGCGGACAAGTTCGGAAAACTCCCTGTTGTGAATTACATTCGGGTCTTCTAGTTGCTTAAATTGCCTGGATGAAGCGGTATTCAAAGCGGCAGGATCATTTGACCCGCTGATTTTTAAAGATGCAAGTCCTCCTAATAAATTGACTTCAACGGTTCTACCGCCAAATTGAGGAGAGGTAAAAATCTCCCGAAGCGTCTTACCTTCCATTTTCATGCGCTTGTAAAAATGATAGGCTGAAGCAACGATGGCAGCGGTACCGGCAATAAAAATCCATATCATGTAGTTTATAATACCACGGAAAAAAATGACAAGCAGGACCAATCCTGTAATCAAAACAACATGGAGAACAAGAATTAAATAGGCCATCAAAATACTTTTAAGATGACTTTCCTCTTTTTCTTTTTTATTTAACGCCATAACATTTCTCGATATTTATATCCCCTATCCCGCGATCCGCGAGAAAAATAAAAGGGTTTTTAAAATTATATGATACATGAATTCGACAGTTTAGTAAAGAGACCTTTGCAAAATGTCGACATTTTGATTTCAACTGGTTTTTGAATTTTCAAATCGTTCTACCAATTTTCCCGTATATACCTGGGGCATCTCATGGACAATTGATGTGTCTCGAATTGAGTTTAACTTCAAGATTAAAAAGTTCAATTTTTTTAATGTACGGTATTTTTCGGAAGTTTCCTGCATCCCCGCCAACAGGTCTTCTGTCTGTTTAATCTCCTTTTTCAATTCAATCTCAACCGGCACACAATCTGCATTTTTTAGTATTTTATAAGCCAGACGCAACTCTTCCGAAACAAAACGATCGTCCTCAAACTTCAAGGGCTTGCCGGCACCGGGCAGGTTTTCAAATTCGCCCCTTTTCTGGGCCGTTAGAATCCGTTCTTCAATAATTTTTTCAAAACCGCAAAGCATATCGGAACTCTTTTTTTTCCCCAAATAAGATGGTCTCGTAAAAAGTCCTAAAACCGTCATGCCGGACTTGATCCGGCATCCAGAAGCCATTGAATTTACTGGATTCCAGCTTTCGCCGGAATGACAAAAAGGGTGTCTTTCGACTTTTTACGAAACCGTCAAATAAAAAAGTGTTTTAAAATAAAAAGGCCTCTACGATAATATCAGAGACCTAGTTTCAATCAAAGCTGGTGGCGATGCAGGGAATAGTCAGCGCTTTATAACCACTTGATTTCATTAAGTGTGAAATCTGAAAAACACAAAAATATCGTTGCATTTTGCACCCTATACGCACCCTGTTCAACAAATATTTCCATGTTTGACTGAAGAATTGCATCTGCCTAAAGAAAGACCTTGTACCCCACCTTGAGAGCTTTGGCAAGAATTTTTGCTCGCTTCTTGCCGATCGGTCGTTTGCCGTTTTCCATTTCGGAAATGTGGCTCTGCGGAATACCGGTCAATTCCGAAAGCTGTTTTTGGGTTAACCCCTCTTTCACCCGTGATCCGGCAAGGCACACACACGGTAAATCTTCATCCGAATATTCCGGAAACAGGTCCCGCCAAGGAACCGAGTCGGAAACGTTCACAAAGCCCAAGGATTTCAGCGCCGCAATTGCCTTATCCTTATTCGTAGGCGGCCCGATGAATTTGAGCTCAATAGGGAGCTTTTTCGTGTGTTCCAGCATATGTCACCTCAATCAAACGAATTTCTTTGTCTCTTATTTCCCAGACGGCAACGTAAGTCGGATGTCCCTTTTTTAAATGGCAATGAAAATGATTTTTGCCCAATGATCCATAGTTTTGCCAATCGTTTCTGTAAGGGCCGTAAAGTTCGATTTCTCTCAAAAGCCGAACCAGCGCTTTGGTGACACCGACCGGAAGTTTGCGAAATTGCTTTTCGCCTTCTTTTTAACAGTGACCGTCCATGTCATTACTCAAATATACCAATTATAGGGATATTGTCAACAGCAAAAAGCTGAGACTAAAAACCTGTATGAAAACTTAGTCCAATCCATGAGGCGGGTAAGTGGGAGGCATGACATACGACATACATTTGCCAGCTTGCTTTTGAGCAAGGGCAAAAGTCCGGTTAAAAAGGGTATATAAAGCGGCAGATTGTTATGTTGCCAATTTTCTTTCAAAATTGTTAATTTGTTTATAACGTGTTGTTTTTATGTAAAATTTGAATATCCATGGATCAGGATAAATATTATAACAATTTTAAGCAGTTAGGCATACTCACAACATAAATTCTCTTATCAAAGGATTGGGGGAGGCTGTGATCTGTAAAAAATATTTCAAAAGGAAGAACGGCGGGAATCAGGGGAAGCGGTGAGGCATACCAAAAGCCATTGACCCATGAAATCTTTCCATGTTGTTCATCTGCGCTTCCGGGTCGGACCAAGCACCCTCCGGGTCGTACCAGAGCACGATGCCGTTATCGTTGAGCTGTTTGGCGATCAGATTACGAATGTATTTCGAGACGATACCCATCGATCAATTCCCAATTGAACTTGTTTCAGTCACTACGGGAAACAGCTCCTGAAGGGCCGACATGAATTCATCAAGTTGTAATTCGGGCCGATAGTAAGTACTTTCCCTCAATCGGACCATACCCAGACGGTCAAGGGCGGAAAAATGTTCCGAGACCAGACGCCTCGCCTCCAAAACATAGGGCTGGTTTCCATGTCGATCTCTTAATTTAAGAGCATATCTCCAC
>JAYEFV010000399.1:0-9331 GCA_034658755.1 Thermodesulfobacteriota bacterium
AAAGATTATCGTTTTCAAGTATAAACGACGAAAAAGATATCGCCGCAAGCTGGGACATCGACAGCAGTATACCGCGATTAAAATAGACAGTATTGAAGCTTAACAACAGGCAAAACTTTAGATTTTTGAAAATGTTATGGCTTCAGGTATAATTAAATTTTTACTGATATAAAAAAGATATCCTCGACGTAACAACGTAACGAGGTTTGAACAAGGAGCTTACATAATGGCACATAAAAAAGCAGGCGGCAGTTCCAGGAACGGTCGTGACAGTCAGGGGCAGCGCAGGGGCATAAAGCGATATGGCGGTCAAAAAGTAAAAGCCGGTAATATTCTGATTCGCCAGCTGGGAACAAAAATTCATCCCGGAGACAACGTGGGCATGGGCAGGGATTACACTCTGTTTGCCAAAGTTGATGGTTTTGTTGCTTTTGAGAGGCTGGGTCGTTCTCGGAAAAAAGTAAGCGTTCATGCAGCGTGAAATTCATTGATGAAGCGATTATTACCGTTTGGTCCGGTGATGGCGGCAGAGGCTGTGTCAGTTTCAGACGTGAAAAGTATATTCCACGCGGAGGACCGGACGGTGGAGACGGGGGCAAGGGCGGTGATATTGTTTTAAAGACAACATCAAGAAAACGGACCCTGTATCAGTTTCGATACCAGAAACATTTCAAAGCCAAAAACGGCGACCATGGCCAGGGCAAACAAAAGACCGGGAAAAACGGTCAAGACCTGATCATAGAACTCCCACCCGGAACCCTGGCAACTGATGCCGACACCGGAAAAGTTATAACAGACTTAGTCAAATGTGACGAAACATTTGTGCTGGCAAGAGGCGGTCGAGGCGGTCAGGGCAATGCTCGATTTAAAACTTCAACAATTCGGGCTCCCCGGCTTGCTCAGCCCGGTGAATCGGGTGAAACCAAAACTTTAAAACTGGAACTCAAACTTCTGGCGGATGTCGGTATCATAGGCCTTCCCAACGCAGGCAAGTCCACCCTTATTACCGCAGTTTCTTCAGCGCGTCCCAAGATAGGTAATTACCCGTTCACTACGCTCTTCCCCAGCCTGGGCGTTGTTCAGACCGACTGGGCGGAGCCTTTTGTGGTCGCAGATATCCCGGGTTTAATTAAAGGTGCACATAAGGGAACCGGGCTCGGCATCAGATTTCTGCGCCACATTGAACGCACTCGCATTCTTCTTCACCTTATCGATGTGTCGGCTATCGATACGGATAATCCCCTACATGCCTATAACACCGTTAATAAAGAGCTTGCCATGTATAATCGAAAACTGACGGAAAAACCTCAAATTGTGGTCCTTAACAAGATCGATCTGCCGGATGTCCGGGAAGCGGCAAAGAAGTTTCAAACTGCCGTAAAGGAAAAACAAGTCATATTAATTTCAGCTCTCACCGGTAAAGGCATCGAAAATATGAATTCAAAAATCATTCAATTACTGGACAAGCTCCATGAATGATAACAGAGAATCGATTTTTTATAATGCCAGGCGTGTTGTGGTTAAGGTTGGCAGCAATGTTCTGACCGAAGACCAAGGGTTGAATTTAAAAGCGATCCGATCCATCAGCAGACAGATATGTCGGCTAATTGACGGCGGACGGGAGGTTATTCTTGTCTCTTCCGGGGCTATGGCCTCAGGTGTAAAAAAAATAGGTCTTGACAAAAGGCCGGATGAGATTCCACAGCGTCAGGCGGTTGCTGCCGTTGGACAGGCCGGACTTATCATGGAATATGAAAAGGCTTTCGCACGGGATCATAAACAAGTCGCCCAGATTTTGCTTACCGGCGATGACCTTAACAACCGACAAAGATACTTGAATGCGCGCAATGCCATCTTAACGCTGCTCTCATGGCACGTTGTTCCCATCGTCAATGAAAACGATACCGTGATGATCGAAGAGATTCAGTTTGGAGACAATGACAACCTCGCGGCCATGATTACACTCCTGATGGATGCGGATATTCTGATCAATCTCACAGACATTGACGGTCTTTATACCAAAGATCCCCGCGCCAACCCTGATGCTGTATTGATTCCGGTTGTGTCCACCATCAGTAAGGATATTATAAGATTTGCCGGAGAAATTCCCGGGGCTCTCGGTACCGGCGGCATGCTCAGCAAAATAAAGGCTGCCACAAAGGTTACCGCGGCCGGCATTCCAATGGTTATTGCAAATGGTAACAAACCCGATATCCTGAAAAATTTTTTTTCCGGCGAAGAGTTTGGAACTTTTTTTGTACCCAAAAACAAAAAGCTCAAAAGCCGAAAATGTTGGATAGCCTTTACGTTGAAACCCAAAGGGGTTCTTTTGGTCGATGACGGCGCCGCCGCTGCAATTATGAACAGAGGCAAAAGCCTTCTTCCCAGTGGTATCGTCGGTGTAGAAGGGGATTTCGGTGTGGGGGCCCCGGTGGAATTCAGAAAAGGTGATAATGAGACACTGGGCGCCGGGCTTGTAAACTATAGTTCAACCGATATTCGCAAGATCATGGGACTTAAATCCAACCAGATTAAAAAGCGTCTCGGGTATAAGCTTTATGACGATGTTATTCACAGGGATAACCTGGCGATTACGGCTGAATGCAATTTGTAACAGCTTGTATATAAATAGTTTGTAAGAGGGAAAATCAGATGTCTATTGAATCGACAATAATGGAGATGGCCAAAGAAGCCCGAACTGCTTCAATGGAGATTGCCAGATGTACTTCAAATAAAAAAAATGAGGTTTTGCTTAAAATAGCAGATAAAATTGAGGCGCAGGCAACTTATATTCAGGAAGAGAACCAAAAGGATCTTGCCATGGCAAAAGAGGTGGATCTGTCGGATGCCATGATTGATCGCCTTACCGTAACAGATGCAACCGTCACATCTATGGCAAAAGGGTTAAGGGAGGTCTCACAGCTAAATGATCCCATCGGTTCCACAAGCAAGGCATGGCTGAGACCCAACGGCCTGGAAATTTCACGGATGCGCATACCCCTTGGTGTAATCGGCATAATCTACGAGTCGCGTCCCAATGTCACAATAGATGCCGCAGGCCTTTGTCTGAAAGCAGGAAATGCGGTCATTCTTCGAGGCGGATCAGAAGCGCTTCATTCAAACCAGGCTCTGGCGAGTATCATTAGCCAGGCACTTGCTGAAACCGGCCTTCCTGCAAAAGCCGTCCAGGTCGTACCGATCAGGGACCGGGAAGCAGTCAAGATTCTTTTGAATCAGGAGGAATTTATTGATCTCATTATCCCGCGCGGGGGGGAGGGATTGATTCGTTTTGTTGTGGAGAATTCAACCATACCGGTATTGAAACATTACAAAGGGGTATGTCATATATATATAGATGACGGGGCGGATCTTGAAATGGCCCAGAATATCTGTTTAAATGCCAAGGTTCAGCGCCCCGGTGTGTGCAATTCCATGGAAACAATGCTGGTACACCGGTCAATATCGCGAGAATTCCTGCCGCAAATGGCAGAGCGCTTTATAAAGGCCGGTGTTGAAATCAGAGGCTGCCCTGAAACATGCAGGATATTGCCTGATGCCCGGAAGGCTGACCAAGCGGATTGGCCGGAAGAATATCTAGATCTTGTTCTGGCCGTCAAAGTGGTTAAAGATATGGATCAGGCCATCTCGCACATCACAAAGTATAGTTCCAGCCATACGGAAGCCATTGTCACTGGTGACTATAAAAGGGCAAGGCGCTTTGTGCGTGACGTGGATTCTTCTGTTGTTCTGGTGAATGCTTCCACACGTTTTAACGATGGGGGAGAGCTTGGACTGGGTGCTGAGATCGGCATCAGTACCTCAAAGCTGCATGCCTTCGGACCTATGGGAGTAGAGGAACTTACCACAACCAAGTTTGTTGTGTTTGGAGATGGTCAGATAAGAACTTAGACGGAGAATTTTTGAAACACATAGGACTCTTCGGCGGTACGTTCAATCCGATTCATTTAGGACATATCCAGGTTATTCAGGAAGTTAAAAAGGGATTTGGTCTGGATAAAATTTTTATTATCCCTTCGGCACTACCACCCCACAAAGAGCCGGGCGGCCTGGTGGATGCCGGAGACCGGATAGAGATGATCCGTCTATCATTTTCAAACCACCCTGACTTTGCGGTTTCTGACGTTGAAATGAAACGTTCCGGGCCGTCATATACCATCGACACTGTTCGCCATTTTAAGTTGATTTTGCCTGAGGATGCCGAGCTCTTTCTCATCATGGGGCTGGACGCCTTTTTAGAGATAGACACATGGAAATCCTATAAAGATCTTTTTCTACTGATCCCTTTTATTGTTATGTCTCGAAGCTCTGTAGGACAAGGTGCCACGGTTTTTGGGCGGAAACCCTTTGAAGATTATCTTAAATCCAGAATTTCAGAGGGATATAACATATCAGCTTCGCAATCATCTTACATTCATGAAGAAAAAAAGCCGGTTTTTGTTTTTGATGTTACTCCTGTTGATATTTCATCAACAAAAATTCGCAAGCTTATCAAAACAGGACGCCCGATTAAATCTCTGGTACCTGAAATCGTCGAAGCCTTTATAAAAAGCAAAGGACTTTATTTATGACAAATCTTCCTGACCCTTTCCCGGCCCAACCCCTTAATCTTTATATCAACGCCGCTTTGGGGAAAAAAGCAATCGATCTGGTTGTTCTGGATGTTCGAAAATTATCTTCTATTGCCGACGTTTTTATCATCTGTAGCGGACGTTCCAATCGTCAGGTTATGGCAATAGCGGAACATATTCAGGTGGATTTAAAGAAGCACGGTATAACGCCGTTAAGTGTGGAAGGCAAAAAAGAAGGGCATTGGGTTCTGCTCGATTATGGTCATGTGATCATTCATGTTTTTTATGAACCTGTTCGCAGCTTTTATGACCTTGAAGGTCTCTGGATAGATGCAGAAAGAATCGAGACCCAAAGCATTATCGATGCTAATGGGGAAAAAATAAAAACGGACGTAACCGTTTAGTTCTTTGAAACAGGCCAGATTCCCTATCAAAAAACTTTTTATAAATGAGTCACTCTTTATTGTTCACGAAATGTTCGGCATAACTTCAGGAAATCCGTTTTTATGCCAGCCTCTAAGATTATAATAATCCTGTAACATTGTTCCGAATTCCTCTTCTTTAATCACGTGTCCTGTTTTAAGGATTTCTTTATAAAATCGTTTCGGGAGATTGTCATCTTCAGGTTTCAGGCCTTCCCGTATATTAAAACAACGAATCAAGGTCGATATTTCTGCAGCTCTTTTGAGTAACGCGGCTTTGTCCTGTTTTTGCCCGGTGGTCATCTCAATAATTTCTCCCAGACGCTCCCAGGGATACATATCTCTGTAAAATCGGCACAGAATAAGTGTATCCATAAGAGTGAGACGGTCTTCGAAATCGATCAAAAGTTCGGCTTTCCCCTTGATAATCTCCGGGGCGATCATGCCTTTTATCTCAGGGTTATGGAAAGTCGCCCTTAAATGGCATGCGCCACGGTCGGCGGTGGCAAAAGCAAGCCCAGATCCTTTGAGAACTCTGGGATCATAACCGGGCAGTTCAAGTCCTTTAACATGTACGGCCATGTCTTCCATGTTCCAGGTCCAGGCCGCATGTCTGATCCCCCGGGCCAGAACGTCACCGATGCCCTGTCTGGTTGCGATTGTTTTGAGCAAATCGGCTATGGCATCCACATCTCCATATTCTATCTTAAAATCGATTTTTTTCCTTCTGGCAGCCTCAATTGTAAATCCACAGAGATTTCCTGCGGATATGGTATCCATACCCAGACTGTCGCAGATATCATTTAAATAGGCTATTTCTTCAATGCTGTCGATCATGCAGAGACCGCCAAAGGCAAAAATGGTCTCATATTCAGGCCCTTCGATCCTTAGGCCGGCATGGCGGCCGTTTAGCACAGTAGTCATTCTGCCGCATGCGATAAAACATTTAGCACATGCACGGGGCTGAACGTTGCACTGATTATGCAAGGCATCAGCACTGATATTTCTCCATTTATCAAAAAAACCTTCAGACCAGTACCGGGTCGGGAATGCCTTCATCTTATTGACGGACTCGACCATCATCGGCGTACCCATCTTTTTGTATGCCTGAACAACAGGATTGTTTTTTGATTTTGCAGCAAGCTCCTTTGAAAATGTTCTTACTTGCTTTTCATTAAAAAGCCGACGCTTTCTATTGCCCTTAAAGACGATTGCCTTAAGATTTTTTGAGCCCATGACTGTCCCAACTCCGGTCCTTCCGGCGGAACGCCAATAGTCGTTTTCGATAACGGCAAATCGAACAAGGTTTTCTCCCGCCGGGCCGATGACCACGGCCCCGGATTTTGTCGCTCCTTTGCCAAATTTTCCGTTTACGGTATTTTCGGTTTCATAAGTATCCATTCCCCAAATATCGGCCGCATCATGGAATTCTACTCCCCCGGGCTCTATGACAATGACTGCCGGGCGCTTGTTTTTGCCCCTGACGACGATGGCGTCAAATCCTGCTGAATCAATCGCTTCAGGCACTTTGCCACCAGAGTAAGATTCAGAATAAAAACCGGTCTGGGGTGACTTGGTATAGACTCCGTACCGGCTTGAGCCCCATATCATGCTGTTGGTGATCGGACCGGTTGTGAAAATCAGGCAATTGTCCGGTGAGAGCGGGTCAACGCCTTCCGGATTCATTGAATAAAGGAGATATGAAGCCAGCCCTTTGCCGCCAAGGTATTTTAAAAGCACGGTATCAGGTAAAGTTACGATATCATATTTTTTATCGGTAAGATCGACTTCCAAAAATCTGCCGTAAAAACCATACATTATTGATTCTCCAGCAAATAGGGCGAAGCCCCCATAAGAGCTAAGTTATTTTTTAAACATTCACAGGTTACATTTATGCCGTACAGGTTTGTTTTGAAAGATGAACGTCGAACATCGAACGTCCAACGTTGAACATCAAATAATGCTGTCGCTGCGCTCCGCAATTTAATTTCATTTGTTTTTAAAAATCCGATGTCTAACCCTGAATGACTATTTCTTTTCAGCCCTCCAGGGCGTAGGCCCCTACCCTCCGGCCTGTAGGCCCTACGGGCTGGAAGCGGGGCCGGAGGCCGTTTTGATACTCGTAACAAAAATCTTAATTAATTCTTCTGTTTCCTCTAAAATATCATTTAATAGTTCAGGTCTTTTTATTCATCATTCGATGTTGGACGTTCGATGTTCGATGTTCATCTTTTTCAGTAAACTTTCCACAGTCCTTACGGCGCAAAAAACAACTTAGCGCTTATATGCGAAGCCCCTAGGTTCTTATGTCCAGCGCCCGGGAATAACCGTCCGGCAATATTTGCATTGATTCCCGTCCAGGTTATAAGTCGGTATGAAATAGCCGATCCGCTCAATTAGCAGTTTTTTACAATTGTGGCAATAGGTGTTGTTTCCCTCCGGATAAGAAGCGTTGCCCACATAGACATAGTGGATTCCTTCAGCCATGGCAAGCTTGCGAAATCGGACAAGGGTTGAGATTGGAGTGGAAGGCAGACGGTCGAGTTTGTATCTGGGGAAAAAACGTAAAAAGTGCAAAGGATAATCAGGCCCGAGGTTTGTAAGAATCCACCGGCACATCTGTTTTACCATTTCGGCATCATCCACATACCCTGGAACAATTAGGGTCGTCATTTCAAAGTGGACTCCCTGTTGGTGAAGTGTTTTGAATGTATTTAAAACCGGTTGCAAACGGCCGCCGTTCAATTTCCGGTAGATGGCATCGCTGAACGATTTGAGATTTACAGTGGCAGCGTCCAGTACACCGCACAGTTTTAGGAGAGGTTTTCGATTAATGTAACCGTTTGAAATCCATAAATTAGATATTCCGTTATCTCTGGCCAGTCGGGCGGTATCTATCATATACTCAAAGAAAGTAGTGGCTTCGGAATATGTGTAGGCGATGGACTCGCAGCCGGTGCTCTGTGCGGTTTTTACGACATCGGCAGGAAAAAGCTCGTAGTGGCGGACTTGGTGAGGTTTGGTCTGGGAAATTTCCCAGTTCTGGCAATTCAAACAGCGAAAGTTGCAGCCGGTAGCGGCGATGGAAAAGGCTTTTGACCGTGCTTTGAAATGATACAGCGGTTTTTTTTCAATGGGATCCACATTCATACTGCAAGGATTGCCGTATGTCAGGCTGTAAAGGGTGCCGTCCATATTGACCCTGGAACGGCAGACACTGCGGTCGCCGGGTGATAACAGACACCTGTTGGGGCAGATGCCGCACATTACCCGTTTGTTGTCCAGCTTTGTATAAAAAAATCCTTCGTGAGACCATTTCCACAATTTTTCAGGTGCATCTCCTTTAAAAACATGGCCTCGGATATCTGCCGGTCCTGCCGCCGCACCCGCTTCTGCGGAAAAGGGCCAGAATGCATTGGCCTGAACCGCATTGCAAAGAAATCCCGCACTACAATAAAGAAAATGACGTCGGCTAATTTTTTTCATGAAGCACAACCATAACAATTAAACTGCAAAGCTTAAGCCCGATCAAACCGGCCGCAGACCAGATGATCCCGCAATAGGGGATCAATACTACGTTTGTGACCAGGGTTCCACATGCGGCTCCGATAAGATCGGCAGAAAAGGTTTGGGTCACTGCCGGAGCGTCTCCGCCCCGCAAATAAAGAGCTACCGGAAACTGAAAACCGCAGATCAGTGAAATTGCAAAACCGAAAACAAGAAAAAAAGCCACCGGCAGATGATGCCCGCCGTGCTTTATAACGATAATAAACAGACCCATCAGGACAATCATCAGACCATCGGCAACTGCCAGGGTCTGCTTGCTTCTGTAACGGAGTCTATCGCCGAACCAGGCGCCGGGCAATAGGCCGGCCAGGAAAACGGTGACGATCATACCGATTTGCAGATAAATATAACCGAAGAAGATTTGAAATGCAAATATTATCAGGATTTCGCTTCCCATTACCGTGAAACCTGTGGAAAAAAGAACAAACTCTTCGGCACGGATACGTATCAGGTAGATCAGACAGAGTATCGCCAAAACCGCGATAAAACCGGTTGGTGAAGTGGAAAACTTTGCAAACCATTGCATAAACATCAAACGCATCAACTGGGGAGAATAATCTCTGTTTTTAGGAGCCGTTGGATCTATAAGGGTATTTAAGCGCTCGATTCTTTCATGGGTCAGGTTGCCGTAATAATACCCTCTGATGTAGCGGGTATGAATACCTTTTTTAGCCAGAAGTGCGGGAATATCGGTCCTAAGGGGTTGAGAACTGCACAGAAAAAAAATCTTTTGACCCGGCAGTAAAAGCACAT
>JAYEFV010000400.1:0-2249 GCA_034658755.1 Thermodesulfobacteriota bacterium
ACCGGATCGGCAGGAAACCAGTAGAGGGTTCTTGGGATTGCCAAAATTCTTGCCGCTGGCCGCTTCCACGGAACGGAGGGTTTCTCTCACCTGCTCCCACAGGGTTTTCGGAAAAATTTCTTTTGAACTCAGATAGGCGTTGCAGGCTTCGGTGGTTATGGTGAAACCGGGAGGCACCGGAACATTAATCCGCGTCATTTCGGCCAGATTTGCTCCCTTTCCTCCCAAAAGCCCGCGTACATCCGAGTGGATAGCCTCGGTATATTGTTTCGCCTGTTTAACTTCGCCAAAAAGATATACCCACTTTTTTGACATACCCATACCTCCCAATGGAATAGTAAAGAATCCTGACCCAGAGGGCCGGGCTTTGGTTTCACCCCAGAAGGGTGGTGTCATCCTTTTCTCCCGGCGGAGCCAATGGTTACTGGATCTCTGAGGCAAATTTTTTCTTAAAGAATGAAAAAACAATATCAGCAACCCATTCCGGCTTTTTGACGTAATCATAATTGATTACTAAATCGAATTCCTGGGTTGACGCTTTCTCAAGATTATAAACCTCTTTATAAAAATAACTTTGTTTTACATTAAATTCTTCCAACTTCCTTTGGATTTCTTGCTCGCCAACTTTGAGCATCGTGGCCCAACGCTTGGTCCGAAATTCTTTTGAACAAACCAATCTGACAGCCAGTACCCGCTCACGAGGCAATACAAGGTGTGTTCCCCAACCGATAAAAATCGTAGGTCCCAAACCTGCAATAGCAAACATTGTAGCGAACAAATGTCTGTTATATTCATTGTCAGGAAAAGGTTTTTCATTGAAAAGGCGTGATAAATATTTACTCATTCTTCCCGGATAACGTCTATCAAAAGAAGCACTTGTTATATTAGTCAATTTTATTTCATTGGTGATATGCTCCAATATCTGTCGATCAACGACTCGATACCCGATTTTTTTTGCCAGAATATCTGCGATCTCAACAGCTCCGACACCAATTATACGGGAAAAACAAATGGTGGGGAATAATTTTGACGGCTGAATGTCCTCGGTTTCCGTTTTTTGATGTTCTTTATCCCACTTTCGGACATAGCGATTCGCCAATTCAGCTGCACTTGGCTTTTTATGCGTATAAAACCCTGGAACGTACTCAAAATTATTCATATAGTTGCCCATGACAATCCTCCTTGATTCTTATAAGTTAAGTCGGTCATTTGTTAATTCCTTACCCTTATATTTTGTTTGATTTTTTCCGAGACACAGGCCGGCCTTCCCGGATTATGAAATACTACAGGGTTTCAATTGCTCCATAGGAACTGTATATTCGATCGCGAAGCAATAAAACAAGCTTTTCCAATATTTTTATTCGCATGTTTGAGTCCTTAATCATGGTTTCTCTAAGATCAGAACAACGCATCGAAATAACCTGAGTCGGTTTTACGCATACTGCAGAACACATCTGGACATGTTGCTTCCCGACAAGTGTACACCAGCCGCCCATAAGCCTTCTGTTTGCGCGTTCTCTCAAGGTAAAAACAGTGACATTCGCCTCGCGAACACCCCCTAAATCGACCCTTCTTTCAAGGGTAACATGTCCTTTGAATAAAATATATAATTTCGTTCCGATGCTGCTTTGTTCATATATTTTTTCTCCTGCCTCAAATTTTTCGATACGCCCCAATTTAGCAATGGATCGCAATTCTTTATCAGAGAGTTCACTAAAGAGTTCACACATTCTGAGAATTTCAGTAATTTCTTCAATACGCATTTTAAGATCTCCTTATTAAATATTCGTTCTCTGAGCCGTGCTGCAACAAAATCAAGTTATACAATCGCTTCGCGATTCTATATAACGCGGCTTTGCCGCTCTAAAAAATGAAATTCCTATACTATCGAGTTATTAAAGAAGCAAAAAATGTACCATGTAAGAATAGATGATTAAAATTTGTTAACTGTTTGACTTAATAGCGTATTATTAATTCCAGAGATGCTTCATGCAAAATATGGGAAATAGAATTGTCAGTATTTTTTACAATGTGTAAAGATGCTTAGGGTTGGTTGTGTAACATGGAATAAAAAATCCATTTTTTCTTTTACAATTTGTAAAAATATCTGACAGTCAGAGACACTTTTTTTTAGAAAAACCCTTCATGTATACAATTTAATTTCTAATATTTACTATCTGTTAGAACATTTCAGGCATTCTTTCCATTTCTGGCACAACTGTTGCTTTAGTATTAATTAAATCGAAAAA